>NZ_LFKW01000046.1:24633-37606 GCF_001040865.1 Cellulomonas sp. A375-1
GCGTGCACCGACGCAGCGTCTGGACGGGCAGCGCGGCGCGCGCGTTCGACGCCACCGCGGTCGAGCTCGACCGCCGGCTCACCGACGCGGCGACGGGTGCCCGGCGCGCCGCCGTCGCGCTCGAGGAGCACGCCGAGGCGCTCGCCCGCGCGCAGCGGCGGCACGGGGACGTCGCGGGCTCGTTGCGGCGTGCGCGCGACGACATCCCGCGCCACCCGGGGGAGCTCGACCAGCTCGACGACGTCGTGCGGCACCTGCGCGAGGCGCTGAACGCCGCCCTCGAGTCCTGGCGGGACGCGGGTGCGGCGGCGAAGGCGTGCGCGAGCGAGCTCGCCGCGGTCGAGGCCGCCATGCCGTTCCCGGACGGCGCGGCCCCCGGCATGCGCGCGCTGGATGCCCTCGGGCAGCACGGCACGGGCTCGGGCCGCCTGCCGCTCGTCGACGGCGTCCTCGAGCGCGCACGAGCCGCGTACGAGGCGATGTCCGCGCAGGACCGCGCCGCGTTCGACGCGCTCATGGCCGACGCGGCGTCGCAGCGGCACCGGGCGTGGCTGCTCGCCGCGCTCGCGGCGGGGCACCCGATCGCCACGCTCCGGCGGTTCGCGCAGCGGATCAACCGCGCGCCCGACCCCGACGCCCTGCTCGACCCGCAATCCGCGCTGCGGCACGACGGCCCGTTCACGCAGACGACCGGCACGACCTGCGGCTCGTCGTCGCTCGTCTACGCGAGCATGCTGCGCGACCCGGCTCTGGCGCTGCGCGTGCTCACCGGCTACGACGCGACCACCGGCCAGGCCGATGACCCCTCCCGCACGCCGGGCGACCGGTTCAAGGACCTCGAGACCGAGATGAAGCGCCGCACCGACGACCCGCGCGTCGACCCCGATCGCGGGTGGCGGCCCGACAACGTGTCGATGCCGTGGATCCCGGCGCTGGGGACGTCACCGTGGGCCGCGGCCGAGGAGCTGGACGCGATGGCGCCCGACGGCGTGCGGTACGAGGTCGACATGGTCGACCCGGCCTCGTCGGACGACAAGCAGGACGCGTACCGCTCGCTCGTGGAGTCCACCGACCAGGGCAACCCGGCCATCCTCTACGTCGGGGACGAGACCGCCCCGCGGCACGTCGTGCTGGTGTACGCCCACGCGGACGGGTCGATCGAGCTCTACGAGCCCGGGCACGGGCAGCGGGTCGTCGTGACGCAGGAGCAGTTCGTCGCCGGGGAGTTCTCGGTGGGCGGGTGGCCCAAGCCGTGGGCGGTCGTCACGCCGTGACGGATCGCGCTGCGCGCGTGGCGCGCGCCGGGAGGCTCGTCAGTGCCCTCGTGGTCGGGGCGCTCGCGGCCGGCACGCTCGCCGCGTGCACGCCGTCGGCCCCCGACGACCAGACGACGAGCGTCGACGTCCGGCGCTACCAGGACCTGGCCGCCGACCCGTGGCTCGCGGCGACCTCGCTGACGGTCGGCCGGTACGCGTTCGGCACGAACCGCCAGTTCGAGCCCGGCACGGGACGGGGGACGCGCACGACGACGGGGACGCTCGCGCAGGTGCTGGCGGCCGAGACGACCTCGGCAGCACGCGAGGGCTGGGTCGTCGCCGCGGCGCGCTGCGGTGACGGCTCGGGCTCGGGGTGGCCCGTCACGATCGAGCTGGTGCGCGCGCTGTCCGACGGGGCCGTGGCGGTCGGTGAGGTGCGCGTCGAGCAGGACCAGTCCGGGGCCCAGCAGCCCGAGGGCGAGGACGCTGCCGCACGCGCGCTGCCACGCCGCGTGCTCGTGGCGGCATACGCGCCGCACCACACCAACCGTGCGAACCTCGACGTGCCCGACGAGCCGGTCGAGTTCGACGCGCTGGAGTGCCTCGGCGGTCCTGGGGGAGCGAGCGTCGGATCGAGCGACCTGCTCGCGCAGGTCCAGGGCGTCGACGAGGCCACGCGATGACGTCTCGAGACGCCGCCCGGGTGCTGGCTGGTCGCGTGCCCGGTGTCGTCGGAGCGGCCGCCGTCGTCCTCGTCGCCGGGCTCGTGCTCGGCGCCCTCGAGGGCTGTGCGCGCGACCTGAGCCGCGGCGACGTGCTCGACGCGCTGCGGGCGCAGTCGTGGCCGGTGGACGCGACCGTCGAGAGCGCGCAGGACCCCGGTGGCGGTCGCTACGAGCGGCCGCGCGCGTCGGCGCGCAGCGAGTCGCCGGATGAGCCGTGGCGCGCGGTCGGCGCCGAGGTCGAGCGGGCCGTCGTGGCGGGATGGGTGCCGGTGTTCGCGCAGTGCGCCGGACCGCAGGACTCGGTGCGCGTCGACCTCGTGCGCGAGGTGCTGCCGGGCGTGCCGGCCACGGCGACGGTCACGGGGGAGGTCGTCGACGAGCTCGGGCTGCCCGTGCCGCTGTCAGGCGGCTCGACCGTGGTGTCGGTCGCGGTCGTCGCGGCCGCTCCGCAGGACGTGTCCGACCCCGCGCTGCTGCCGACGTCGGTGCGCGGCGGCGTGGCCGGGGAGGCGGTGGATCTCGCGACGTGCCTGGCCGACCCGGCCGCGAGCGGCGACCTGCGCTGGGTGGGCACGCCGGCTGCGTTGCCGACGCTCGGCGGCCCGCTGCCACGCTGACGATGCTCACGCCCGCCCCGGCCGAGGTCGTGGGCACGTGTGTGGCGTCAGTCCGTGCTGTGCCGCGCACGGTAGGCCGCGACGTGCGCGCGGTTGCCGCAGTTGTTGACGTCGCAGAACCGGCGTGAGCGGTTGCGCGACAGGTCGACGAGCACTGCGGTGCAGTCCTCGCCCGCGCACCGCCGCAGCCGGTCGTACTCGTCGGAGCGCACGACGTCGGCCACGCTCATGGCGGTCTCGACGAGCATGACGGTCGCGAGCGGCGCATCCGGGACGGTCGCGTGCAGGTGCCAGTCGAGCGCGTCGTGGCGCGTGAGGAACGGCACCGCCGCGGCGTCGCGCAGGATCGTGTTGACGAGCTCCGCCGCCTCGTCGCGGTCGACCTCCCAGAGCCGGCTCAGGTGGGCGCGCGCGTCGTGCACCTGCGCGAGCTCGGCGAGGTCGCCGTCGTGGCGCACCGAGTAGCCCCAGCGTCGGTAGAAAGCGTCGAGCTGCTCGACGCTCGCGAGCGTGTCCTCGCCGTCGCGTCGGCGGTCGCTGTTCACCAGCTCGACGGCGGCCTGGAGGTTCGCCTCGGTGTCACGAGCAAAGACCACATTGACTCCTGACCATGTCGGGTCCTAGTGTCACGAGCATAGGAGCCTGTGACCCCTGACATGGAGCGCAGGTCGGCGTCACGTCAGGGAGAGCGTCATGCAGGGCACGCGCGCGCGCAGCGTGGGGATCGTCGCCGGGCTCGTCGCGGCGCTCGCGTTCGCCACGAGCGGGCCGGTGGTCAAGCCGCTGCTCGCCGCGGGCTGGACGCCCGGCGCGGCGATCCTCGTCCGGCTGTGGCTCGGCACGCTCCTGCTCGCCGGGCCCGCCGCCTGGGCGCTGCGGGGGCGCTGGCCCGCGCTGCGCGCCGAGTGGCGCACCGTCGTCGGCCTCGGCCTGCTCGGCGTCGCGGGCGCGTCCACGTTCTACTTCCTCGCGGTCGACCGGCTGCCCGTCGCGGTCGCGCTGCTCGTCGAGTACACCGGGCCGCTGCTCCTGCTCGGCTGGTCGTGGTTCCGCACGCGCCGCACCCCGTCGCGCGCGACCCTCGCCGGGGCCGCGCTCGCGATGGCCGGGCTCGTGCTCGTGCTCGACGTGACCGGGTCGCTCGAGCTCGACGCGCTCGGGCTCGTCTTCGCGTTCGTCGCGGCGATCGGCAACGCCGCCTACTTCGCGCTCACCGCACGGCCCATCGCGCTCCCGCCGGTGAGCCTCGCCGGTTCGGCGATGCTCGTCGGGGCGCTCACCGTGACGCTCGTCGCGCTCGCCGGGATCCTGCCCGTGGCCGCGCCGCGCGTGCAGGTCACGATGCTCGGGGCGCAGGTCGAGTGGTTCGTCCCGCTGCTCGTCGTCGGCGCCGTGCCCACGGCGTTCGCGTACGGCGTCAGCGCGGTCTCCGTGCGGCTGCTCGGGGAGCGGCTCGCGTCGTTCCTCGCCCTCATGGAGGTGCTGTTCGCCGTCCTCCTGGCCTGGCTGCTCCTCGGAGAGGCGCCGCTGGCGATCCAGCTACTGGGCGCCGCGCTCGTCGTCGTCGGGGTCGCGCTGGTCCGCTCCGGTGCCGCGTCCGACGGCGAGCTGCGCGACGGGATGCCGGAGCCGGTGGTGCCAGCGGTGCGCGAACCCGCGCGCACCTGACCGCCGCGCTCAGCCGCACACCGGGGCGCACGGCATAAGGTCGATCGGGTACGGCCGCGCTGCGCGCGCGCCACGGCGAGCGAGACGAGAACGAGGACCACGTGACTGGTGTGACGGCGTCCGGCCTGACGGTCGGCTACGCGGCGATGCTCGAGCAGTTCCACCCCACCGAGGCGGTCGCGCTGTCGGCGTACGCCGAGCAGCACGGCTTCTCGGGCGTCATGGCGGCGGACCACTTCCAGCCGTGGGTCCCGGCACAGGGCCAGGCCGCGTTCGTGTGGAACGTGCTCACGGCGATCGGCGAACGGACCAGCGGCGACATGGGGCCCGGCGTGACCGCACCGACGTTCCGCTGGCACCCCGCGATGGTCGCGCAGGCGAGCGCGACGCTCGCCGCGATGTACCCGGGGCGGCACTGGCTGGGCCTGGGCTCCGGCGAGGCGCTCAACGAGCACATCACCGCCCAGTACTGGCCCGAGGCGCCCGAGCGGATCAACCGCATGTTCGAGGCCATCGACATCATCAAGAAGCTGTTCAACGCGTCCCTCGCGGGCAAGGACGTCAAGCACTCCGGCGAGTTCTACAAGATGGAGTCCACGCGCCTGTGGACGATGCCGGAGGTGGCCCCGCCGATCCTCGTCGCCACCGCGGGCCCGATCACCGCCAAGCGTGCGGGTCGGCATGCGGACGGCCTCATCACGGTCGGCGCGCCGCTCGAGAAGATCGAGGGCCTGTTCTCGCGCTTCCACGACGGCGTGCGGGAGTCCGGCCGCAACCCCGAGGACCTGCCCAAGGTCCTGCAGGTGCACCTGTCGTGGGCGCCGACCGACGAGGAGGCGCTCGCCAACGCGATGCACGAGTGGCCCAATGGCGGCATGAAGTTCCCCAAGGCGGACATCCGCTCGCCGTTCGAGCTCGAGCAGATGGCGCGGCTCGTGCGTCCCGAGGACTTCGAGGGCCGCATGGTGATCTCCGCCGACCCCGACGTGCACCGCGCCGCGATCCAGAAGTACGTGGACCTCGGCTTCGACCGGATCTACCTGCACAACGTGGGGCGCAACCAGCGCGAGTGGATCGAGACCTTCGGCGAGCAGGTGCTGCCGAAGCTCGTGCGGTGAGCGTGGACGAGCTGCGGGTGTGGGCCCCCGAGGGCCTGCGTGAGATCACCCCGGGCGACGACCTGGTCGCCCTGCTCGTCGCCCTGCTCGTCGACGACGCCCGTACGCACCCCGACCGCGCGCTCGCGGACGGGGACCTGCTGGTGCTGACCTCGAAGGTCGTCTCCAAGGCCGAGGGCCGCGTGGTCGCGGCCGACGACCGCGAGCAGGCGATCACCGCGGAGACCGTGCGCGTGGTCGCGACGCGCGAGCACGCCACGGGGGTCACGCGGATCGTCGAGAACCGGCTCGGGCTCGTCATGGCTGCGGCCGGGGTGGATGCGAGCAACACCCCCGAGGGCACCGTGCTGCTGCTGCCCCTCGACCCCGACGCGAGCGCCCGCGCGCTGCGTGCCGGGATCGCGGCGGCGTTCGGCGTGCGCGTGGGGGTGCTCATGACGGACACCGCCGGGCGGCCGTGGCGCGACGGCGTCACCGACATCGCGATCGGCGCCGCGGGCGTGCGCGTCCTGGACGACCTGCGGGGCGAGTCCGACTCGTTCGGCCGTCCGCTGACCATGACCGTGACGGCGGTGGCCGACGAGGTCGCGGCCGCCGCGGAGCTCGTCAAGGGCAAGGCCGCGGGCCGGCCGCTCGCCGTGGTCCGCGGGCTCGCGCAGCACGTGACCGACGAGGACGGGCCGGGCGCGCGCGTCCTGGTGCGCGTCGGCGAGCAGGACATGTTCCGTCAGGGCAGCGCGGAGGCGTACGCCCAGGGCTGGAAGGACGCCCTGGGCGAGCGGCCGTCCTCGTCGTGAGCCGCGCGGAGCGCGTGGCCCTGGTCGTCGCGGTCGTGTTGGTCGCGGTGGCCGTCGGCGTGGGTGCGGTCGTGCTGGGCCAGGGGCGCGCGTCGTCGGCCGGGCCTTCGTCGGGCCTGCCCTCGCCGTCGCCCACCTCGACGCCGACGCCCGCTGCGAGCGCACCCGCGGCGAGCCCCACGCCCACGCCCGACGACGGCTGGACGCTCGAACAGAAGGTCGGCCAGCTCTTCGTGGTCGGCGTCGACGTCAGCGGGCCCGCCGACGTCAGCCGCGAGGCGATCGAGCAGTACCACGTGGGGAACCTGTTCCTGCACGGCCGCAGCGCGGCCGGCATCGACGAGGTCCGCGCGCTCGTCGAGCGGTACACGGGTCTCGTCGGGCCGACCACGACGCACGGCACGCCGATGCTGGTCTCGACCGACCAGGAGGGCGGCACGGTCCAGGTGCTGCGGGGCGACGGGTTCGACGACATCCCCGCCGCGACCGAGCAGGCGACGTGGGACGTGGCCGAGCTGCGCGAGCGTGCCGCGGGGTGGGGCGCCCAGCTCGCCGCGGCCGGCGTCAACCTGGACCTCGCACCCGTGATGGACCTCGTGCCGCCCGGGACACAGGCCGACAACCCGCCCGTCGGCGCGCTGCAGCGCAACTACGGCACCACCGTCGACTCCGTCAGCACGCACGCGAACGCGTTCTCCGCGGGCCTGCGCGACTCCGGCGTCGCGGTCGCGATCAAGCACTTCCCGGGCCTCGGGCGGGTCACCGCGGACACCGACTCGTCCGCGGACGTGGTCGACGACGTGACCACGCGAGACGACGAGCAGCTCGACGTGTTCCGCGCCGGGATCGACGCGGGCGCGCAGCTCGTCATGGTCTCGACCGCGGTCTACGCGAAGCTCGACCCGGACCACCCGGCCGCCTTCTCGTCCACGGTCGTCACGGACCTGCTGCGCGGCGAGCTGGGTTTCGACGGGCTGGTCGTGACCGACGACCTGTCCGGCGCCGAGCAGGTGCACGCGTGGTCACCGGCCGACCGGGCGATCTCCGCGATCGATGCGGGGGTCGACCTCGTGCTCGTGTCCAAGGTGCCGGACGTCGCGCCGGAGATGGTGCAGGCGGTCGTCCACCAGGCACAGGTCGACGACGAGTTCCGCGCCGAGGTCGAGGCGGCGTGGCAGCGCGTGCTCTCCGCCAAGTCGTCGATGCTGGGCTGAGCCGGGTCAGCCCTCGACGCGGGCGATCGTCGCGGCGTCGGCGAAGGCCACCGGCTCGCCCGGCGCCTCGCAGTACACGATCAACGAGCCGACCTTGCCCTGCGCGTCGGACTGCGCCAGCGGGACTGCGGCGTCGTCGACGACCCCCTGCGCGGTGAACGAGTCGCCGGCCGTGGGGTCGGCGTGGAGCGTGACGCCCGTCGAGAAGGTCACGACGTACCGGCCGTTGCCGGTGCCGCCCTCGCCCTCGTCGACCACGGTCGTGCCGTCCGGCCACAGCGGGTGCCGTTCGACGCCGTCGACCAGGACGTTGACGCAGCCGTTCTCGTGCAGCACGAGCCGGCCGGTGATCGGGGCGGGCTCCGCCGTGAAGTGCCCCGCGCCGTCGTCGGGCAGGTCGCTCACCTCGACGTGCCCGTAGCCCGCGGTGTCGTCCTCGTCGGCGCCGCACGCGCCCAGGGCGGCCGTGGCAGCGAGGACGCCGACGACGGTGAGGGCGGCGAGTCGCGGCGCCATCTCAGCGCGCCTTCGCGGCGGCCTTGGCGGCCTTCTTCGTCTCGCGCACCTGCTGCAGCGAGGTCGCGTCGGTCACATCCGCGATCGAGCGACGCGAACCGTCCTCGCCGTAGGAGCCCGCCGCCTCGCGCCAGCCCGCGGGCTGGACGCCGCGCTGCTTGCCGAGCAGCGCGAGGAAGATCCGCGCCTTCTGCTCGCCGAACCCGGGCAGGGCCTTGAGCCGCTTGAGCACCGTCGCGCCGTCCGGGTCGTCCTGCGTCCAGATCCGGGTGACGTCGCCGTCGTAGTCCTCCACCACCGCGCGCGCGACGGCCTGGATGCGTCCCGCCATCGAGCCGGGATAGCGGTGCACCGCCGGGGGCGTGGCGCACAGCGCCGAGAACTCGTCGGGGTCGGCGTGCGCGATCGCCTCGGGCGAGAGCGTGCCGAGCCGGTCGAGGATCTTCGCCGGCCCCGCGAACGCGGCCTCCATCGGGTACTGCTGGTCCAGCAGCATCCCGAGCAGGAGCGCGAACGGGTCGTCGTCGAGCAGCTGGTCCGCCAACACGTCACCGGTCATCCAGAGCGTCATGGGCCCATTGTTGCGCGGGTGACTCATCGAGGACGGGCAAGCACGACGCGAGTGCGGCGATAGTCGAGCGGCGCGCTTCAGGGTCGCGCCTCGTGCAAGCGGTGCGGTTCAAACGCCGGTTCCTGCGGCCCGGTGGGTTCGAAGAGTCGTCGGCTCTGCCGCCGCTGGCGCGTGCGTAGCGTTGTCGACATGCCGGTGCACCCAGATCGGCCCTGATCGCCTGGTGGGCGGGGATGGTCCAGAGAGGTTCCGGGTGATATTCGCCCGAGTCCTGTACGTCGCGCCGTAGTCCGGTCACACTCGAGGAATGACGCTGCACTTCGCCGCTGTGTCGCATAGTGGAGCCGTTGTCTCGGTAGGCGACCGCTTGCTAACAACGGGCGTCGCCGGGTCGGCGAAGCCTTGGGATCGACTCGCAAACAAGACGCTCGTAGTTTCGGGGTCGGGCTTCAATATCGTCGTCTCTTACTCAGGTCTCGCTCACATCGACGGCCAGCCAACTGACGAGTGGCTCTCTACGTTGATCACAGGAATGCCGGTCGCTCCGGGCCTTTCCAGTCGCCTGTCGATGCGCATCGGCGCCCTTGAGCAGCCGCTGTCGCTTCCCGAGATCGTAGGCAGGATCAAGGTCGGCCTCGAAACTGACCTTCAGAGACAGACGCCGCCGAACCGCTGGCTGGGTGTGTTGATTGCTGGTCGCTCGTACCAGCGAAGAGCGAGGTTCGGGCTTGGCCGGATCAGACCGATCTGCCTGCGCATGACGAACGACGGGCGCCGCGGATCTGCGACGACCGTCGACATGGCAAGTCGTGACGCTTGGCCGCCTGGATGCCTCGTCCTCTGCTCTGTGGGGGTGGACGCCAACCCCGTGAGGTCAAGGGTCGCAGAGTACTTGCAGTCGGCTTCGGACTACAGCCTGATCGATCTTGAAGGCCGGATCGTAGACGCTCTCCGAGACTTGGCCGCCACGCCTACAGGCGACCAGGTCGGAGACCAGTGCATGTCGGTGATCCTATGGCATGACAAAATCGAAATCCGGTTTCATCGCACGGCCGAGAATCCTCCAGGGACCGCCTACACGCCGTTTGTGATTAGTAACGCAGCGATCTTCCCTCCGCTCGTGATCAACGGTCGAGGCCGATTGAACCTCGGGGGTATTGATGTCGCTGTCGTCCCGCCGTACGGCAGCGCTGGAGTCGCGAGTGTGTCTCGTGCCGCTAGTCAGCCGCGCAAGGGTTACGTGTCATGAGCGTCGTTGTGTCACTCGCGTCAGGTCGCGCCTGACCGACGTCGGTCAGGGCGATCACCGGGCGGCCCGTGCGGGGGTGCGTGAGGACGACGGCGTCGACGTCGTAGACCTCGCGCAGCAGCGCCGGGGTCAGGACGTCGCGCGGGGGCCCCGCCGCGACGAGGCGACCCTCGGACAGCACGAGGACGTGGCTGCAGAAGGCTGCGGCGAGGTTGAGGTCGTGCAGCGCCGCGACGGTCGTGATGCCCAGGTCGCGGACGAACGCGAGCAGCGAGAGCTGGGCGGACACGTCGAGATGGTTCGTCGGCTCGTCGAGCAGCAGGAGCTCGGGCTGCTGGGCGAGAGCGCGCGCGATGTGCACGCGCTGGCGCTCGCCGCCGGACAAGGTCGACCACGCGCGCTCGGCGAGGTGCTCGGCGGTCGCGGCCGCCAGGGCCCGGTCGACCGCGGCGTCGTCGGGGTCCGAGCCCCACAGCGTGCGGAACGGGATCCGGCCGAGTGCCACGACCTCGCGCACCGTCAGCGGGACGGTCGCGCTGGACTCCTGCTCGAGCAGGGCCACGCGGCGCGCGCGGTGCCGACGGTCGAGCGCGTGCACGGGGACCTGCGCGCCCGCCTCGTCGTCCGCGACCAGCACCGCGCCCGCATCGGGCGGCAGGATCCCCGCGACGAGCCGCAGCAGCGTCGTCTTGCCCGCGCCGTTGGGCCCGAGGAGCCCGGTCAGCGCGCCGGCCGGGGGAGTCGCGTCGACCCCGTCGACCACCCACCGCCCGCCCAGGCGCGCGCCGACCCCGGCGATCGTCAGCTCCACGCCGCACCCCTGCCGCGCCGCAGGATCAGGGCGAACACCGGCACGCCGACGAGCGCGGTGACGATGCCCACGGGGATCTCGCGCGGCGCGAAGACCGTGCGCGCGAGCGTGTCGGCCCAGATGAGGAACACACCGCCCGTGACGGCCGCCACCGGGAGCAGGCGACGGTGGGCCGGCCCGGTCAGCACCGAGACCGCGTGCGGCAGCACGAGTCCGACGAACCCGATGGCCCCGCTCACGGCGACGAGCGCGCCCGTGAGCAGCGCGACGAGGGTCATGAGCGTCCACCGGGTGCGGTCGACGTCGATCCCGAGCGCGGCGGCCGCGGTGTCGCCGAACGTGAACGCGTCGAGCCGCGTCGCCGTCGCCACGAGCACGCTCCCGACGACGAGCAGCGCGCCGCCCGCGATGGCGACCGACGACCAGGTGGTCCCCGCGAGCGAGCCCATGAGCCACGACAGGATCTCGCGGTAGGAGTCGCCCGTCGCGGTCCAGAAGATGACGAACGACGTCGCGGCCGCCGCGAGCTGGGAGACCGCGAGCCCCGCGAGCACCGCGCGCGTGGGGGTCACGGACCCTCCGGTGCGGGCGAGCGCGAGCGTCGCGACGAGCGCGGCGATCGCGCCGACGAACGCCGCGACCGGCAGGAGCACGGCCACGCCCAGGACGAGCACCGCGACCGCCCCGAGCGACGCGCCCGACGACAGCCCCAGCAGGTACGGGTCGGCGAGCGGGTTGCGCGTGAGGGACTGCATGACCGCTCCGGCCGCCGCGAGCCCGGCGCCCACGGCCGCCGCGGTGAGGACGCGCGGCAGCCGCAGGTCCCACACGATCGCGTCGTGCAGCGGCGGCACGTCGCCGACGAGGCCGAGGTGGTGGCCCACGACGCGCGCGACCTCGCCCACGCCGAGGTCCGCGGGGCCGATCGTGACGGCGACGAGCAGGCTCACGACCAGCGCGGCGCCACCCAGACCCAGCAGCAGCGCGAGCGACGGTCGGCGCACGGGCGCCGCGCGGTCGTCGTCCCGCGCGGGACGGCTCGACCTGGCGGGGCGACCGGTGAGCGGCGCCGTGGCGTCGGCGGCGCGGCGGCCCGTCGGCTCCTCGGCGGCACGGCCGCCCGGGTGGTTCGAGGGCACGCGGCGGCTCAGCCTCCCAGCGCCGTGACCTGGGTGACCAGGTCCGCCACGGTGTCCGCGTTGCGCACGCCCGCCTCGGTGGCGGCGAACGGGACGACGACGTAGCGCTCGTTCTTCACCGCATCGAGGGCGGCCGTCGCGGGGTTGGCCGCGAGCGCCGCCTTCTTGTTCTCGGCCGTGTTCCACACCGAGTCGACGAGGACCAGCAGGTCGGGGTTCGCCGCGACGACCTCCTCCCATCCGACCGACGTCCAGGTGTCCTGCACGCCCGCGAACACGTTCGTCAGGCCCGCGGCGCTGAGCAGCATCTGCGGGGCACCGATGCCCGCGCCGACGAACGGCGTGTCCGTGCCCGACGACCACCACACGACGCTCTGCCCCGCGAGCGGCTCGACGCCGTCGAGCGTCTTCTGCTGCTGCGCGACGACCTGCTCGGCCGCGGCCGGCTCGCCCAGCACGGCCCCGGCCTCCCGGATCTCGGAGAACACGTCGTCGAACGTCAGCGGGTCGGGCTGGTACCCCGGCTCCTTGCACGCCGACGGCGAGACATACGTCGCGATGCCGTAGCCCGCGAGCGCGTCACGCTCGCCGACGCCGTCCGCCGAGAAGTTCGACTCCCACCCGCCGTAGACGAAGTCCGGCTCGACGGCGAGCAGCGCCTCCTGCCCGGGCACCTTCTCGGAGATCACGGGCACGTCGGCGAGGGCGGCGGCGAGCTCCTGCGGGGGCGGGCCGTCGCTGAAGGCGGTCCCGACGAGGCGGTCGGCCGCGCCGAGCGCCGCGACCATCTCGGCCGTCGAGGACTTGATCGCGACGATCCGCTCGGGCGGTGCGTCGAGCGTCACGTGGGTCCCGCAGTTGTCCACGGTGAGGGGAAAGGCCGCCGCTGGAGGGTTCGTGCTCGCGGTCGCGGCGGGTGTGCTGGCGGCCGGGGTCCCGGGCGACGCGGGCGCGTCGCCGGCGCAGGCCGCGAGCGCGAGCACCGGGACGACGACGAGCGGGACGAGGGCGGCCCGCAGCGCGCGGGCGCGGCCCGACACACGCCGGTCGGCGCGCTCGAACGCGGGCCGACCGTGCTCGGGCTGGCGGTGCTCGGCCAGGCGGGATGCGGGGTGCCGGTGTGCGGGGTGCCGGTCGGCGGGCGTGGGCATCGGTCCTCCGGGTGTGCTCGACGCACCGCGCACGCCGTCGGGCGCGGAGAGGGGCGGGGTGTCGGCGCACGTCGCGTCGTGGAGGACCGTCCCAGTCCGGGGCGGCGCGACCTGGTCGAACGTCCGACCAGGTTCCGCCGG
>NZ_LFKW01000046.1:37844-52922 GCF_001040865.1 Cellulomonas sp. A375-1
TCGTAGCGTGGCCCCCGGGCGGGCGCGAGCCGTGGGTCGCGCGCCGCCTCGCATCCGCGTCGAGACCTCAGGAGCCACGTCATGACCAGCACTCGCCGCCGCACCGTCGTCACGGGCGCGTCGTCCGGCATCGGCGCAGCGACCGTCCGGCGGTTGCGCGCCGACGGGTGGGACGTCGTCGCGGCGGCCCGGCGCGGCGACCGGCTCGAGGAGCTCGCTGCCGAGACGGGTGCCGAGCCGTTCGTCGTCGACATCACGTCCGACGAGGACGTGGCGGCGCTCGTCGCGCACGTGCGGGCCACGGGCGGGCTGGACGCCGTGGTGAACAACGCGGGCGGCGCGCTCGGGCAGGACAAGGTCGAGGACGCGGACCTCGAGCAGTGGCGCGCGATGTTCGAGGTCAACGTGCTCGGCACGCTGCGGGTCACGAAGGGTCTGCTGCCGCTGCTGCGTGAGCGCGGCGAGGGCGACGTGCTCGTCGTGACGTCCACCGCCGCGCACGGCGCCTACCCCGGCGGCGCGGGCTACACGGGCGCCAAGCACGCCGAGCGCCAGCTCGCGACGACGCTGCGCTGGGAGGTCGTCGGCGAGCCGATCCGGGTCATCGAGATCGCGCCCGGCGCGGTGGCGACCGAGGAGTTCTCGCTCGTGCGGTTCGCGGGCGACGCCGAGCGCGCCGCGAAGGTCTACGAGGGCTACCAGCCGCTCGTCGCCGAGGACGTCGCCGACGCGATCGCGTGGACGCTGAGCCGCCCGGCGCACGTCAACGTGGACCTGCTCGTCGTGCGGCCGCGTGCGCAGGCGAACAACACGACGATCGCGCGCACCGGCGTCTGACCGCACGGCGACGAGCCACGGGCGGGTGGACACCCCTGGTCAGGTCCAGCGGCCGTCCTGACCGGGGAGGTGCGTGTCCGGGGCCGGTCGTAGGGTGACCCGGTGCCGTCAGAACCTCGCACGAGTCCTCGTGCGCAACCAGCTGCGGACCCACTCCCCATGACCCCCGGCGCTCCGGCCGCCCCGGAGCGCTCGGCGTCCACGACGAGCGTGCTGCTCCGGCTGCTGCAGTGGGGACGGCCCGCGCTGCCGCGCATCGTGCTCGGCGGGCTCACCGCCCTCGGCGCGAGCCTGCTCGCGCTCGCGGTGCCGCAGGTGCTGCGCGCGGTGGTCAACGGGCCGCTGCTCACCGACGGCTCGCGGGTGGCGGTCGTCGAGGCCGCGGGGCTCGTCCTGCTGCTCGGCGTGATCGAGGCGTTCCTGGTGTGGTGCCGTCGCGCGCTGATCCTCACGCCGGGCACGGGCGTCGAGCTGGCGATGCGCCGCGACCTGTTCGGGCGGCTGCTCGACCTGCCCGTCGAGTTCCACGACCGGTGGTCGGGCGGGCAGCTGCTGTCGCGCTCGATGGGTGACCTGTCGGTCATCCGGCGCTGGATGGTGTTCGGCGTCGTGATGCTGTGCGTGAGCGCGACGACCGTCGTCGTAGGGGTCGGCCTGATGATCGCGACCGCGCCGCTGCTCGGCGTGGTGTACGTGCTGGGTGCGGTCCCGATGATCTGGCTCGGGTTCCGGTTCCGGCAGGACTACAAGGCGGTCGCGCGCCGCGCTCGCGACCAGGCGGGGGACCTCGCCACGGTGGTCGAGGAGTCCGTGCACGGCATCCGGGTGCTCAAGGCCTTCGGTCGCGGCGAGGACGCGCTCGAGGACTTCGTGCGGCAGGCGGACGCGCTGCGCACGACCGAGGTCGCCAAGGCCCGCACGCAGTCACGCGTGACCTTCGCGCTCGGGGCGATCCCGGAGGCGATCCTCGCGCTGTCCCTCGCGATCGGCGTCCCGCTCGCGGCGGCCGGGCGGCTGTCGGTCGGTGCGCTCGTCGCGTTCTTCGCGACCGCGGCGATCGTCAACGCGCCGGTCGAGCGGCTCGGCCAGCTCCTCGCGATGACGCTCGACGCCAGGGCCGCGACCGAGCGGTTCGTGCAGGTGATCGACACGGTGCCGACCGTGCGGGACCCGGAGGTCCCACGGGCACTGCCGCCGCGCCCCGAGCACGGGTCGCGCGTCGAGCTGCTCGACGTGCGGTTCGCCCACCCCGCCCGAGGGCGTGCGGTGCGGCCCCCCGAGATCCTCACCGGCGTCGACCTGGTGCTCGAGCCCGGGACGACGACCGCGCTCGTCGGCCTCACGGGCAGCGGCAAGACGACCCTGCTGCAGCTCGTGCCGCGCCTGTACGACGTCACCGCCGGCGCGGTGCGGCTCGACGGCGTGGACGTGCGGGACCTGACGCGTGCCGAGCTGCGCGCGGCGGTCTCGGTGGCGTTCGAGGAGCCGATCCTGTTCTCCGCGTCGGTGCGCGAGAACGTCCTTATGGGTGTCCCGGACGACCTGCCGGCCGCCGAGGCGCAGGCGCTGCTGGACCGCTCGCTCGACGTCGCGCGCGCCGGGTTCGCGCGCGAGCTGCCCGACGGCCTCGACACCGTGATCGGCGAGGAGGGGCTGAGCCTGTCCGGCGGCCAGCGCCAACGCGTCGCGCTGGCTCGGGCGATCGCCGTGCGCCCGCGCGTGCTGCTGCTCGACGACCCGCTCTCGGCGCTCGACGTCACGACCGAGGCCGCCGTCACCGCACGGCTGCGTGAGGAGCTCACGGGCACCACGACGCTCGTGGTCGCGCACCGGCCCTCGACCGTCGCGCTGGCCGACCGCGTCGCGGTGCTCGAGGACGGGCGGATCACGGCCGTCGGCACCCACACCGACCTGCTCGCCACGCACGCGCACTACCGGTACGTGCTCACGGCGCTCGAGGCGCAGGACGACGAGCTCGCCGCGGTCGACCGCGAACGGCGCGAGCAGGCGCTCGCGGGCCGCGAGGACGAGGAGCGCGTGGTCGACGAGGTCGCCGACGAGAGCGCGGAGGTGGCCCGGTGAGCGCGGCGGCGGACGAGGTCCTCGAGGATCCCCGGGCGGTCCGGCGTCGGTCGCTGAGGCTGCTCGGCTCGCTGCTGCGGCCGGTCGCACGACCGGCGTGGTGGACCGTCGCGATCGTCGTGCTCGCCCAGCTCGCGGCCGTCGCGGGTCCGGCACTCGTCGCGTTCGGCATCGACTCGGCGCTGCCGGCGCTCGCGGACGAGGGGGACGCGCGGCCGCTCGTCCTGGCGGCCGGGACGTACCTGGTCCTGGCGGTGGGAGGGGGGCTGCTGTCCGCCGCGGTGGTGCGTGCCTCGGCGCGCGTGAGCCAGGCGGTGCTGCTCGACCTGCGCGGACGGCTGTTCCGGCACACCCAGCGCCTGAGCCTGGAGTTCCACGAGCGCTACACCTCGGGGCGGATCATCTCGCGCCAGACGTCGGACACGGACGCGCTGCGCGAGCTGCTCGACGGCGGGGTCACGACCCTCGCCTCGAGCGGCCTCGCGATGGTGTTCACCGCGACGTCGCTGGCCCTCCTGGACTGGCGCAGCGGGCTCGTCCTGCTCGTCGCGGTGGTCCCCGGCGTGGTGCTCACCCGGTGGTTCCAGCTGCGCTCGCAGCGCCAGTACCGGCTCAACCGCACCGCTGCCGCGCGCGTGATCGTGCGGTTCGTCGAGACGATGACGGGCATCCGCGCGGTGCAGGCGTTCCGCCGCGAGGGCCGGGCCGATGCGGTGTACGGGGAGGAGTCCGAGACGTACCGGCGCACGACGGCCGAGGCGATCCGCGTCAACGGCGTCTTCGACACCGGGCTCACGCTGATCGGGAACGTCACGGTCGCGGCGGTGCTGCTCGTCGGCGGGCTGCGCGTCCTGGACGGTGGCCTGGACGTCGGTGTCCTCGTGGCCGCGGTGCTGTACGCGCGGCGGTTCTTCCAGCCGCTCGCCCAGATCGGCATGTTCTACAACTCGTTCCAGTCCGCGACGGCGGCGCTCGAGAAGCTGTCCGCGCTGCTCGCCGAGGAACCGACCGTCCCGGACCCGCCGACGCCGGTCGCGCTGCGCGACGTGCGTGGCGACGTGCGGTTCGCGCGCGTCGAGTTCGGGTACGGCGACGGGCCGAGCGTGCTGCGGGACCTGGACCTGCACGTACCTGCGGGGCAGTCGCTCGCGCTGGTCGGCGAGACCGGCGCGGGCAAGTCGACGGTCGCCAAGCTCCTCGCGCGGTTCTACGACGTGCGCTCGGGCGCGGTGCTGCTCGACGGCCTCGACGTGCGGGACGTGGACCCGGTCGACCTGCGCCGGGCGGTCGTCATGGTGACGCAGGAGTCGTACCTGTTCTCCGGGTCGATCGCCGCGAACATCGCGCTGGGTCGCCCGTCGGCGACGCGTGACGAGATCGAGGCCGCGGCGCGCGCCGTGGGCGTGCACGCACTCGTCTCGGCGATGCCGGACGGCTACGACACCGAGGTCGACAAGCGCGGCGGGCGACTCTCGGCCGGTCAGCGTCAGCTCGTGTCGTTCGCCCGCGCGTTCCTCGCCGACCCGGCGGTCCTGATCCTCGACGAGGCGACGAGCTCGCTCGACGTCCCGGGGGAGGCGCTCGTGCAGCGCGGCCTGCGCACGCTGCTCGCGGGCCGCACGGCCGTGGTCATCGCGCACCGGTTGTCGACCGTCATGGGCTCGGACCGGGTGCTCGTCGTCGACGGCGGGCGCGTCGTCGAGGACGGCGCCCCGGCGGACCTCGCGACGGGGGGAGGCCGGTTCGCCGAGCTGTACGACGACTGGCAGGCCACCCTGCGCACGCCGTAGCACCCGAGACGCGCGGCGGGCGGTCAGCGCGACGCGGCCCAGGCCTGCAGCGCTGCGCGGACGAAAGCGGCGCCCTGCGGCCCGCCGTAGCTCGCGCCGAAGCGCTCGTCGGCCACGTAGAGCTCGGCCAGACCCAGCACGTAGTCGACCGGGGCGCCCGTGCCGTGACCGGGCGTGCCGGGCACGGACGTGAGCCACGCGACGTGGCGAGCGGCGAGCGCGTGCGCCTCGTCGGACGCCGGGTCGGTGCCCGCCGCGGCGGCCGCGGCCCAGTCCGCGGCGAGCTGGGCGGTGCGCGCCTGCCAGCCCGTCTTCTCGTCGTCGGGCATCCCTCGCCACCACGCGTCCGAGGTCGCGTACGCGTCGGCACCCCAGCGCTGCTCGACCTCGTCCTTGTACTGCGTGTGGTCGAACCCGTCGAACATCTCCTCGGCCATCACAGGCCCTCCTTCTTCTCGTGCGGTGATCGTCCGCTCGACCGAGGCGACGAGTCGCTCCAGCCGGCGCTGCTCGTCGCGCAGCCAGGCGAGGTGGCGCCGCAGCGCGACGACCTCGTCCTGCTCGCGGTCCAGGACCCGGCCGATCTCGGCGAGCCCCAGGCCCAGCTCCCGCAGGAGCAGGATGCGTTGCAGCCGGACGAGCGCGGCGTCGTCGTACCAGCGGTAGCCCCCTGCGGTGACACGGCTCGGCGGCAGCAGCCCGACCGCGTCGTAGTGACGCAGCGTGCGGCTCGTGGTGCCCGCGAGGCGCGCGACCTCCTGGATGGACGCCTCCATCGCTCCTCCTTCGTACGGACGCCGTCCGGTCGTCGTGCGGACGTCGTCTCGATGTCGTGCGGTCGTGACCCACGGTAGAAGTTGACGTCGCGTCAACGGCAAGGCGAGGCAGCGAGGTGTGCCCGAGCCGCACGCCGGGGGATGATGCGCGGATGGCGACGACGGAGGCGGGCGAGGGGCAGCAGCTCCCGAGCGACCGCGAGGTCCTGGACTGGGAGACGTTCGGACGCGCGTCGCGCGAGATCGCGCAGGCGGTCGTCGACTCGGGCTTCGCGCCCGACGTCGTGGTGGCCGTCGCGCGCGGTGGTCTGCCACCCGGCGGCGCGATCGCGTACGCGCTGGGCACCAAGGCCGTCGGCACCCTCAACGTCGAGTTCTACACGGGCGTCGACTCGCGCCTGCCCGAACCGGCGGTGCTGCCTCCGCTGCTCGACACGTCCGCGCTGCGCGGGACGCGCGCGCTCGTGGTCGACGACGTCGCGGACACCGGCGAGACGCTCGCGCTCGTGCAGCGGCTGATCGCCGAGCACTGCGACGAGGCACGCACGGCCGTGCTGTACGCCAAGCCGCGCTCGGTGATCGACCCCGACTACGTGTGGCGGCGCACCGACCGGTGGATCACGTTCCCCTGGTCGGCGCTCGACCCCGTCACGCCGTCGGCCTGAGCCCCACGAGCTCGCCCACCGCGACGACGAGAGCGGCGGGGGAGTCCACGACCGCCCGCGCGCCCGCGCCCTCGAGCTCGGCGCGGTCGCCGAAGCCCCACAGCACGCCGACGCAGGGCAGGCCGTTCTCCCGGGCGCCCTCGACGTCGTGCTCGCGGTCGCCCACCATCACGGCACGCACGTCCGGCCCGAGCGACGCCACGGCCCGCGCGATGATCTGGCCCTTGGTCTCGCTCTCGTCGTCGGGTGCGCCGAACACGCCGTCCAGCAGCGGAGCCAGGCCCAGGTGCTCCAGGACCGGGACCGCGAACGTGTGCGGCTTGGCGGTCGCGACGACGAGCCGCGCCCCGGCGGCACGCAGCCCGGCCAGCGCCTGCGGCACGCCGTCGAACACGTGGGCCATGAGGTTCCCGCGCTCGGCGAACGCGCGCTGGTAGCCGGCGACGACCTCGTCGTGCAGCTCGGGCGGGACGCCCACGCGCCGCGCGGAGTCGTGGATCGGCGGGCCGATGAAGGAGCGCAGCACCGCGTCGTCGGGCGGGACCAGTCCGGCGCCGCGGAACCCCGCGCACAGGGAGTCGACCACCCCGTCCCCGGAGTCGATGAGCGTCCCGTCGAGGTCCAGCAGCACGGCAGCAGTCACCCGCAGATCCTGCCACCTGTCCGCAGGTCACCCTGTCCGGCTGTGACCCTGTCCGGCTGTGACCCTGTCCGCAGGACGGCGGCCGATCCGCTCGTCGAGCGGGCCGGCCGTGAGGCTGATGTGTCGCGATGGGCACGTGGTGGCAACGTCGTCGCAACACCCGCTGCCTAGCGTGCGGGACGTGACGACCACCGCCGTCCGCGACCGCGTGCGCGACGACTTCGGCCTCGACGTCGAGAGCCTCGAGCCCGTGACCTCGCACGCCACCACCCGGCTGTGGCGCGCGACCGCGGGCACGTGCCGCTACGCGGTGCGGTGGACGTCGGCGACGACGCCCGCGGCCCAGGTCGCTCTCGCGTTCGCGCGCTCGATCCCGCAGCGCCCGCAGGACGTGCCCGCGGCCCCGGCCACGCTCGCCCCACCGCTGCTCACGCGCGGCGGCGCGACCGCCACGGACCACGACGGCGGGCACCTGTCGGTCGAACCCTGGCTGGACGGACCCACGGGCCGCGACGTCCCGCTCACGCCCGTGCAGTGGACCGCGTTCGGTCGCCTCGTCGCGCGGCTGCACGCGCTCGACCCGACGAGCGTGCCGGGGCTGGCGCGCGAGTCGTTCGACCCGACGGCACCCGTCGCACGGACGCTGCTGGTCGACGTCGAGGTGAGCCGCACGCTCGACGGCGGACCCGACGCGGTCGCGGCCGCGACCGCCGACGCGTGGGTCGCGGCGGGGCCGTGGCTCGCGGCGGTGCGTGCTCGCGCGGCGCGCGTGGGCCTCCGGCTGCGCGAGCACGGCCGCGACCTCCCGCTCGTCGTGACCCACGCCGACGCCCACGTGGGGCACGTGGTCGCGACCGGTCGGCGCGACGTCGCGCTGCTCGACTGGGAGCACGCGTGCGTGGCACCCCCGGAGCACGACCTGATCTTCGTCCTGGGCGGCGTGCTGCCGCACGAGCCGGTCACGGTCGAGCAGGCGGCGGCGTTCTTCACGGGGTACGGACGCGTCGACATCGACGACGACCGGCTCGCCTACGCCCGGTGCGTGCGCGCTCTGCACGACGTCGCTGCGGCGGCCGGCACCGCGCTGGACCCGGCGCGGCCCTCCGCACTGCGGGTCGCGGCGCTCGGCGATCTCACGGCTCACCTGGGCCCCGGCGGGCTGGTCGCCGCCGCGCTCGAGTGACGCACCGCGCTCGGGCGGTGTCGTGCTCAGCAGGCCACGCGCGCGAGCAGGTCGAGCGCGGCGCGGGCCAGGTCCGCGGGGTCGTCGACCAGCGCGTCCGCGTCCGCGAGCTCGCCCGGCTCGGCGTAGCCCCACGTGACGCCGAGGCACGCAAGACCCTGCAGGTGCGCGCCGACGACGTCGTGGCTGCGGTCGCCGACCATGATCGCGGGTCCGTGGCCGGGCACGCTCGCCAGCGCGGAGGCGATCACGAGCGCCTTGCTGCTCGGCACCTCGTCGGGCGGGGCCCCGAACACGCCGTCCACGAGCGCGTCGATGCCCAGGTAGGCGCACACGGGTTCGGCGCGTACCTGCTGCTTGGACGTCGCGACGAGCAGCGTGCACCCGGCGGCGCGCAGGGTACGCAGGGCGTCCAGCACGCGGGGGTAGGCCCGCGTGTCACGCAGGGCGCCGGCGTCGTAGTGGCTGCGGTACGCGGTGACCGCGGCGCCGACGAGGTCGTCGGGCACGCCGTGCGCGCGGAAGCCGTCCCGCAGCGGCGGGCCGACGAACGAGAGCAGCTCGGCCGGCGCGGGCACGGGGAGGCGCAGCGCACGGTACGCCGCCTCGACGCTCGCGGTGATGCCCGGTGCGGACTCGCTGAGCGTCCCGTCGAGGTCGAGGAGCACGAGGGGGGCTGCCGGTCCGGGGGCCGCGTGGGTGGTCACGCGCAGGACTATGCCGTACGAGCGCGGGCGCCCCTGGGCTACCCTGGGCGGACAGGCACCGATCCGGCCATCACCGGGGAGCCTCCGGAAGAACGGGTCGCCACGCTCGCGCGGCGGCCTCACTAGAACCGGACGGGTAGGCCCGTCACAGCCGTCACGAGTGGTCGACGCGCCGTCGCCGCCGGATCCCCGGCGAGGACGACGAGCCGGCAAGTGAGGTGGTACCGCGGTGGCCCGGCCGGTCCGGGCGATCGTCCTCGCAGCCGACGCGACGCACGCACCTGCGCCAACCAGCACGTGCCGACCACAGGAGACACCGCGGTGACCGATCGTCACTACCCGCTGCACCGTCCCGGCACGCCCGTGCCCCCGTCGCCGGACCTGCCCGCGCTCGAGCGCGAGGTCCTGGCCCACTGGGAGGCCGACGGCACGTTCCAGGCGTCGATCGACCAGCGCGACGCGGGCGCCGACGGCGACAACGAGTACGTGTTCTACGACGGCCCGCCGTTCGCCAACGGTCTGCCGCACTACGGCCACCTGCTGACGGGGTACGCCAAGGACGTCGTGCCGCGCTACCAGACCATGAAGGGCCACCGCGTCGAGCGGCGGTTCGGCTGGGACACGCACGGCCTGCCCGCCGAGCTCGAGGCGCAGCGCCTGCTGGGCATCACGGACAAGGCCCAGATCGACGAGATGGGCATCGCGGCGTTCAACGCGGCGTGCCGCGACTCGGTGCTGAAGTACACCCACGAGTGGCGCGAGTACGTCACGCGCCAGGCCCGCTGGGTGGACTTCGACCACGACTACAAGACGCTCGACGTGACGTTCATGGAGTCCGTGATCTGGGGCTTCAAGCAGCTCTACGACAAGGGCCTGGCGTACGAGGGCTACCGCGTCCTGCCGTACTGCTGGGTCGACGAGACGCCCTTGTCGAACCACGAGCTGCGCATGGACGACGACGTCTACGCGAGCCGCCAGGACCCGGCCCTGACCGTGGGCCTGCGGCTCGAGACCGGTGAGCTGGCGCTCATCTGGACGACGACGCCGTGGACGCTGCCGTCCAACCTCGCGGTCGCGGTCGGCCCGGACATCGAGTACGTCACGGTCGAGCCCGCGCCGGACTCGCCGTTCGCGCAGGCACACCCGGGTGAGCGCGTGCTGCTCGCCGCGCCGCGTCTGGGCGCGTACGCGCGCGAGCTGGGCGAGGCGACGGTCGTGGCGACGGTGCGCGGCGCGGAGCTCGCCGGCCGGCGCTACACGCCGCCGTTCGACTACTTCGCCGGCCACGAGAACGCCCACCAGGTGCTGGTCGCGGACTTCGTCACGACCGAGGACGGCTCGGGCATCGTGCACCTCGCGCCCGCGTTCGGTGAGGACGACATGGCGGCGTGCGACGCGGCGGGCATCGCCGCGGTCGTGCCCGTCGACGACAAGGGCCGCTTCACTCCGGTGGTGAGCGACTACGCCGGGGTGCAGGTGTTCGACGGCAACAAGCCGATCATCGCCGACCTCAAGGCGGGCACGGGCCCGCTCGCGCGCGTCGAGGAGTCCCGCCGCTCGGTCGTCGTGCGGCACGAGACGTACGAGCACTCCTACCCGCACTGCTGGCGCTGCCGGAACCCGCTGATCTACAAGGCGGTCTCGTCGTGGTTCGTGCGCGTCACGGACTTCCGGGACCGGATGGTCGAGCTCAACCAGGAGATCACCTGGATCCCCGAGCACATCAAGGACGGCCAGTTCGGCAAGTGGCTGTCCGGCGCGCGCGACTGGTCGATCAGCCGCAACCGCTACTGGGGCACGCCGATCCCCGTGTGGGTCTCGGACGACCCGACGTACCCGCGCGTGGACGCGTACGGCTCGCTCGCCGAGCTCGAGCGCGACTTCGGGCGGGTCCCGACGAACGAGGCGGGTGAGCCCGACCTGCACCGCCCGTTCATCGACGAGCTGACCCGGCCGAACCCCGACGACCCGACGGGCGCGTCGACCATGCGTCGCATCCCCGACGTGCTGGACGTGTGGTTCGACTCGGGCTCGATGCCGTTCGCGCAGGTGCACTACCCGTTCGAGAACGCGGACTGGTTCGAGCACCACTACCCGGGCGACTTCATCGTGGAGTACATCGGGCAGACCCGCGGCTGGTTCTACACGTTGCACGTGCTTGCCACGGCGATCTTCGACCGGCCGTCGTTCCGCAACGTCATGTGCCACGGGATCGTGCTGGGCGACGACGGCCGCAAGGCGTCGAAGTCGCTGCGCAACTTCCCCGACCCCGTCGAGATGTGGGACGTGTACGGCTCCGATGCCGTGCGCTGGTCGCTCATGTCGAGCACGATCCTGCGCGGCGGGAACCTCATCGTCGCCGAGGAGGGCATCCGCGACGGCGTGCGTCAGGTGCTGCTGCCGCTGTGGAGCACGTACTACTTCTTCACGCTGTACGCGGGTGCCGCGCGCGGCGGGGCCGGCCTGACGGCGAGCCGTGTGGACGAGACGACCGCGGCTGCGCTGCAGACCGCGGACCGCGACCTGCTCGCGCGCACGCGCGAGCTCGTCGTGCGCCTCACCGAGCAGCTCGACGCGTACGACGTGCCCGGGGCGTGCGAGTCCGTGCGCCAGCACCTGGACGTCGTGACGAACTGGTACGTGCGCACGCAGCGTCAGCGGTTCTGGGACGAGGACCAGTCGGCGTTCGACACGCTGTTCACCGCGCTCGAGACGCTCACGCGACTCATGGCGCCGCTCGCGCCCCTGGTCACCGAGGAGATCTGGCGCGGCCTCACGGGTGGGCGCAGCGTGCACCTGACCGACTGGCCGACGCCCGCCGAGGTCGTGACCCTGCCCGGGCTCGGGGCTGCCTCGATGGTCGAGGGTGCCGCGGCGACCGGTGCGGAGCTCACCGACGCCGAGCTCGTCGCCGCGATCGACCGCGTGCGCGAGATCGTCTCGGCGACGCTCGGTCTGCGCAAGGCCAACGCGCTGCGCGTGCGCCAGCCGCTGCGTGAGCTGCGCGTCGCGATCCCGTACCCGCAGCTCGCGCAGCCGTTCGCCGAGCTCATCGCGGCCGAGGTCAACGTCAAGAAGGTCCAGATCCTGTCCGTCGACGACGCGGCCGCGTCCGAGTTCGGGGTCTGGACGCGGCTCGACGTCAACGCGCGCGCCGCGGGACCGCGCCTCGGCAAGGCCGTGCAGGGCGTCATCCGCGCCGCGAAGTCCGGCGAGTGGGAGCAGACCGACGAGGGCGTGCTGGTGCGCACCCCCGACGGCGACGTCCTGCTCACGGGCGAGGAGTACACGCTCGTCGCGGCGGTGCGCGACGAGGCGGGCGACGAGGTCGCGGCCGCGGTGCTGCCCGAGCGCGGTTTCGTCGTCCTGGACATCGGCCTGGACGACGAGCTGCGCGCCGAGGGCTACGCGCGCGACGTGGTGCGCGTCGTGCAGGACGCGCGCAAGGCCGCGGGCCTGCACGTCAGCGACCGGATCGTGCTGGAGGTGACCGCGCCCGACGAGCACGTGGCCGACGTGGAGAAGCACCGCACGTTCGTCGCCGACGAGACGCTCGCGGTCGAGCTCACGGTCGTGGCGGGTCCCGCCCTCGAGGCCACCGTCCGCAAGGCCGGCGTCTGACGCTACGGGAACGACGCCGCGGGCGGTCCGGGCCTCACGGTCGGGGCCGCCCGCGGCGCGTCAGGTGATCGTCGAGCCGGACCGGACGAACGCCTTGCCGAGGAAGAAGATGCTGCGCGTGGACCCCGTCCAGAAGCTCGCGCCGGTGTTCCTGGTGACTGTGGACCCCGTGATCGTCAGGGTTCCGGTGCGGTCGTTGCTCACGTAGAACACGCCCGGTCCGCCCTCGGGGGCGGCGTTGCGCTGGAGCGTCGAGCTCTCGACCGTGACGTCCTGCGCGGTCCCGTCGAAGTAGATCGCGCCGCCGTTGCCGCCCTGCCCGGAGCTCGCACCCGACCCGGTGGCGGTGTTCTCGACGAGAGTCGACCCGCGCACGAGCAGCGGCGCCTGCAGCGACGAGATCGCTCCGCCGTTGGCGCACCGGTTGCGTTCGAACGTCGAGCGGACGATCCGCGCGGTCGCCCGCTGGCCCACGACGCGGATGGCGCCGCCGCCCGCGTCGGAGTGCCTGGTCATGCAGCGGTTGTCGCGCAGCTGCGCGTCCTGGACCGTGAGCCGACCGCCGCGCATCGCGATCGCGCCGCCGCCGCCCCCGCCGCCCACCGAGTCGAAGCGCGTGGGCCCCCGGGTCGCGTTGCCGTTCTTCAGCACGATGTTCTTGAACGTCACGTGCGGCGTGGTCTGGGTGTCGCAGTGGGCGTCGAGCCAGCCCAACGACTCCTCGCACGTGTTGGCGTAGAAGATCCCGCGCTTGCCCGCGCCGGACAGGATCACCTTGTCGCCCCCGTCGATCACGACCGCGGCGACGACGCGCGCGCTCGGGTCCTCCCACGGGTGCCGGCAGGTGGTGGTGTTGCACGTGTAGAGCGTGCGGTCGAGCGAGATCGCGACCTTCGTCGGCCCGCACCGGAACCGGATCGTGCCGCCCGAGCGCACGGCCTTGGCCAGCGCGGTCGGGGTGCACGAGCGCGCCGTGCCGTTCCCGACGATCTTCACCGTGGCGGCGGTGACGGGCGCACCGGCGGCGACGGCGCCCGACGAGGCAGCGCCAGACGGAGAGGCAGCGCCAGACGGAGAGGCAGCGCCGGACGGAGCGGCGGCGAGCGCGGCGAGCCCGAGCGCGAGGGCCGCGACGGACGCGAGGCGGGCCGTGCGGCGCGGGCGGGGGCGAGGCGGCATGCGCAGAACGTAGCGGCCCGGCGCCTGGCGGGACACCGTCCGAGGTCAGGCGCGTCCGAGGTCAGGCGCGTCCGAGGTCGGGCGCGCCTGCGTGGCACGGCACAATGGCGCTCATGACCAACCCCGCTGTCCTCGTCGTCGAGGTCGTCCGGTGACCCCCCGCGACCGCGAGCGTCGCGAGGCCGACCGCCGCGCGGCGACGCGTGACGCGGCCGCCCGCGCCGAGGCCGACGAGGTGTACCGCGAGATCCTGCGCCGGACGCCCGAGCACGAGATCGACCCGTCGAACCGCCGCGTGCGCGAGGTGTGCGAGCTGCTCGGCGACCCGCAGCGCGCGTACCGCGTGGTGCACCTGACCGGGACCAACGGCAAGACGTCGACGAGCCGCATGGTCGAGCGCCTGCTGCGCGAGCACGGCCTGCGCACGGGCCGCTTCACGAGCCCGCACCTGACCCGCGTCAACGAGCGCATCGCCATCGACGGCGAGCCCATCGACGACGCGACCTTCGTCGCCACGTACCGCGACGTGCTGCCCTACGTCGAGATGGTCGACGCGCGCTCCGCCGAGCGGGGCGAGCCGCAGCTGTCGTTCTTCGAGGTCTTCGTCGTGATGGCGTTCGCCGCCTTCGCGGACGCACCCGTCGACGTGGCCGTGGTCGAGGTCGGCATGGGCGGTTCGTGGGACGCCACCAACGTCGCCGACGGCGACGTCGCCGTGATCACGCCCGTGGGCATGGACCACGAGCAGTGGCTCGGTGACTCGGTCCTCGACATCGCCGCGGTCAAGGCGGGCATCGTCAAGGACGGCGCGACGCTGGTCCTGGCGGAGCAGTCCGAGGACGTCGAGGCCGTGATCCTGCAGGTCGCCGCGGAGCGCGGTGCTCGGGTCGTGCGCGAGGGCGTCGACATCTCGGTCGTCGACCGGCAGGTCGCGGTCGGTGGTCAGGTCCTCACCCTGCGGGGGCTGGGCGGCGTGTACGCGGACATCTTCATGCCGCTGCACGGCGCCTTCCAGGCGCAGAACGCGCTGCTCGCGCTCGTCGCGGTGGAGGTGCTGCTCACGGGTGGTGCGGCGCTCGACGGCGACGTCGTCGGTGCTGCGTTCGACGACGCGAGCTCGCCCGGCCGGCTCGAGGTCGTGCGCTCGAGCCCGACCGTCCTGGTCGACGGCGCGCACAACCCCGCGGGGGCGACCGCCATGGTCGCCTCGCTCGACGAGGCGTTCGCGTTCGAGCGGCTCGTGGGCGTCGTCGGCGTCATGGCCGACAAGGACCCCGAGGGCATCCTGTCCGTGCTCGAGCCCGAGCTGGCCGAGATCGTCGTGACGCAGGCGGGCACCGCGCGCGCCATGCCCGCGGACGAGCTCGGCCAGATCGCCGTCGAGGTGTTCGGCGAGGACCGCGTGCACGTGGTCGAGCGGCTCGACGCGGCGGTCGCGCTCGCGGTCGAGCGTGCGGAGTCCGAGGTCGAGCGGGGCGCGGGAGTGCTCGTGACCGGGTCGATCCTGCTCGTCGCCGAGGCACGGGTCCTGCTGGGACGCCCCTGACGCTCGTCGTCGGCCGTGTGGCAGGCTCGGAACGCCCCGTGCACAAACG
>NZ_LFKW01000046.1:52997-61252 GCF_001040865.1 Cellulomonas sp. A375-1
AAGGTGAGGACGACAGCGGGGGCGTTGGCGACACCGGGGCCCGCGTGGCGCCCGGAGAGGGGATGGCGGGTGTGAAGAAGCTCATCAACGATCCGGCAGAGGTGGTCACCGAGACGCTCGACGGGTTCGGTGCTGCGCACGCGGACGTCGTCGCGGTGCATCACGACCCCGACTTCGTGACCCGGGTCGGCGGCGCGGTCAGCGGCAAGGTCGGCCTCGTCAGCGGTGGCGGTAGCGGCCACGAGCCGCTGCACGCCGGGTTCGTCGGCGTCGGCATGCTCGACGCGGCCGTGCCGGGGGCGGTGTTCACGAGCCCGACGCCGGACCAGATCTTCCCGGCGTACCAGGCGGCCGACGGCGGCGCCGGGGTGCTCGCGATCGTGAAGAACTACACGGGCGACGTGCTGAACTTCGAGACCGCGGGGGAGCTCGCCGAGGCCGAGGACGTCACGGTCCGCACCGTGGTCGTCAACGACGACGTCGCGGTCGAGGACTCGCTCTACACGGCCGGCAGGCGCGGCGTGGCCGGCACGGTCGCGGTCGAGAAGATCGCGGGCGCCGCGGCCGAGCGCGGCGACGACCTGGACGCGGTCGAGGCGGTCGCCAAGAAGGTCATCGCCAACGTGCGGTCCATGGGCGTCGCGCTGACGGCCTGCACGGTCCCGCACGCGGGCAAGCCGTCGTTCGACCTGCCCGAGGACGAGATCGAGATCGGCATCGGCATCCACGGCGAGCCCGGCCGTCGGCGCATCCCGCTGGCCGGAGCCGACGAGATCACCGAGCTCCTGCTCACGCCCGTGGTCGACGACCTGCAGCTCGCCTCGGGCGAGGACGTGCTGCTCTTCGTCAACGGCATGGGCGGCACCCCCGCCTCGGAGCTGTACATCGTGTACCGCAAGGCACGCGCGCTGCTCGAGGCCCGCGGGGTCAACGTGACCCGTTCGCTCGTCGGCAACTACGTGACGTCGCTGGAGATGCAGGGGGCCTCCGTCACGGTGCTGCGGCTCGACGACGAGCTCACCACCCTGTGGGACGCTCCGGTCCACACCACCGCGCTGCGCTGGTGACGCCTGCGGCGTGGGCGAGGATGGGCAGCGGTCAGGGGTCGACGATGGAGGTGGCATGACGCTGGACGTGGCGTGGGCCGTGGACTGGGTACGGACGAGCGCCGCCACGGTGGTCGAGCACCGGGACGAGCTGATCGAGCTCGACCGGCAGATCGGGGACGGTGACCACGGCGAGAACCTCAAGCGTGGCTTCACGGCGGTCGTCGCCAAGCTCGACGCGCTCGAGGCGCCGCCCGCCACGATCGGCGACGTGCTCAAGCTCGTCGCGACCACGCTCATGTCGACGGTCGGCGGTGCTGCCGGACCGCTGTACGGCACCGCGTACCTGCGGGCCGCGAAGGCGTGCGGCGGCAGCACCGTCGACTCCGCGGGCGTCGTCGCGCTGCTCGAGGCGGGCCTCGAGGGGATCGTGGCCCGCGGCAAGGCCACCACGGGCGAGAAGACCATGGTCGACGCGTGGTCCCCGGCCGCGGAGGCGGCCGCCAAGGCGGCGGCCGACGGCGCCGAGCCCGCGCAGGTGCTCGAGGCGGCGGCCCGCGCCGCCACCGCCGGCGCCGAGTCGACGATCCCGCTCGTCGCGACCAAGGGTCGCGCGAGCTACCTCGGCGAGCGCTCGGCAGGCCACCTGGACCCGGGCGCGCGCTCGTCGCAGCTGCTCCTCGAGGCCGCCGCGGCGACCGCGGCCCGCGCGTCGTGACCGCCGAGGCCGGCGTCCCGACGGGCCGTGAGCTCGCGCGGGTCGCGCTCGTCCTGGTCTCGCACTCGCGCGCCCTGGCGCTCGGTGCGACCGAGCTCGCGGCGCAGATGGCGCCCGGCGTGCTCATCGTCGCCGCAGGAGGCATGGCGGACGGTGGTCTCGGCACGGACTACGCCGCGGTCGAGGCCGCGATCGAGCGGGCCGGCGCGGCCGGGCGCTCGGTCGTCGTGCTGACGGACCTCGGCTCGGCGGTGCTCACGACCGAGTCGGTCCTCGAGGCCGTCGATCCCGAGCTCGCGCAGCGCGTGCGGCTCGCGGACGCGCCGTTCGTCGAGGGAGCGGTGGCCGCCGCGGTGACGGCGCACGGGGGAGCGGACCTCGAGGAGGTCGCCGCCTCGGCCGTGCACGCCGCGACGTCGTTCGGCCCCGTGGAGGCGGCGCCGACGACGGACGGGCACGCGACCGCGCCCGCGGACGACGGCGTCGTGCGCGCCACGCGCACGCTGCTCAACCCGCTCGGCCTGCACGCCCGGCCGGCGGCGGTCGTGGCCCGCATGCTCGCGGGGTACGACGCGACCGTCTCGGTCAACGGCGTCAACGCCGCGAGCGTGCTCGAGCTCATGAAGCTCGGCGCGACGCAGGGCGCACAGCTGCAGATCGAGGCGAGCGGTGCGCAGGCCGGCGAGGCCGTCCAGGCGCTCACCGACGCGATCGATGCGGGGTTCGGCGAGATCTGACCGCATCGCACGTGTGACCGACGTCGCAGGTAATTGCGCTGAGTGCAAAGTTGCAGTGGATGTAACGTTCTCGTCGTGATGGACACCCGGCGCGCGACGGCGACGACCGCCTCGTCGCTCGAGACGCTGGCGCGCGCGCTCGAGACGAGCGGCGACCTGGGCCTGCGGGAGCGCAAGAAGCGTGCACGACGCGAGGCGCTGATCGAGGCGACCCACCGGCTCGTCGAGCGTGACGGCATCGAGTCGGTCACGGTCGAGGCGATCTGCGAGGCGGCGGGCGTCTCGACCCGGACGTTCTTCAACTACTTCGAGTCCAAGGACGACGCGCTGCTCGGGCACGTGCCCTGGCCGGTCTCGCCCGTCGCGGCGGCGCGGTTCGTCGGAGGCGGCCCGACGGGCGACCTGCTCGTGGACCTCGAGGAGCTGCTCGCCTCGGTCATCGAGCAGCAGCCGATCGGCCACGAGCGGTTCCGCCGCGCGATCGAGCTCGTCGCGCACGAGCCGCGACTCCTGGCCCGCCACATGGCCTGGTTCGAGTCGCACCGCAGCGAGCTGCAGTCGCTCGTCGCCGAGCGACTCGGCCCCGAGCCGCAGATCGACCCCGAGACCGTCGCGTCGGTCGCGATGTTCCTGGTGCACGCCACCGCGACGCGGTGGGAGGCGGTCGGCGCCGACTCCGACGCGCGCGTCCACCTCGCGGCCGTGGTCGCCGAGGTGCGCGCGCTGTTCGCCACCGACCAGCGCTGACGCGCCTCCGCACGTCCCGCTCGAGCCCCCCGACAGCCCCCGACAGATCCCGGACCGCCGCGCGGTCCGGGCCGCACGACCCGAACGAGGAACCCATGGCACTGGCCCCCACCGTCGAGCAGGCGAGCGACAAGCCGCTCGTCGTGCTCACCCCGCGCACCGTCTGGCTGATCTTCGGCGCCCTGATGGCGAGCATGTTCCTGTCGTCGCTCGACCAGTCGATCGTCGGCACCGCGATGCCGACGATCGTCGGCGAGCTCGACGGCGTCGCGCACCAGGGCTGGGTGGTGACCGCCTACATCCTGGCGATCGCGATCGTCATGCCGCTGTACGGCAAGTTCGGCGACATCTGGGGCCGGCGCTGGCCGTTCCTCGTCGCGATCGGCCTGTTCACGATCGCCTCGGCCGGTGCGGGCTTCGCGCAGTCGTTCGGCGAGCTCGTGTTCTGGCGCGGCGTGCAGGGCCTCGGCGGCGGTGGCCTGATGATCCTGTCGCAGGCGATCATCGCCGACATCGTCCCCGCGCGGGACCGCGGCAAGTACATGGGCCCGATGGGCGCGCTGTTCGGCATCGCCGCGGTGATCGGCCCGCTGCTCGGCGGCCTGTTCACGCAGCACGCCGACTGGCGCTGGTGCTTCTGGATCAACATCCCGATCGGCATCGCCGCGTTCGTGACCGCCTGGATCACGCTCAAGCTCCCGTCGCACCGCTCGGAGCGGTCCATCGACGTGTGGGGCATCTTCTTCATGGTGGTCGCGACCTCGGGCCTCGTGCTGGCCAGCTCGTGGACGTCGTTCTCCGGCAACCGCGACTACGACTGGTCCAACGGCTGGCTCGTCCTGCTCGTCGTCGCGACCGTGGTGGCGATCGGCATGTTCGTCCTCGTCGAGACGCGTGCCCAGGACCCGATCCTGCCGCTGCGCCTGTTCCGCAACGCGACGTTCACGATCGCGACGCTCATCGGCTTCATCCTGGGTGCCGGGATGTTCGCGGCGCTCGCGTTCCTGCCGACCTTCCTGCAGATGTCGACCGGCGTCGGCGTGACCGAGTCCGGCTTCCTCATGCTGCCGATGATGGTCGGCGTGATGCTCACCGCGATCGGCTCGGGCATCGCGATCACCAAGACCGGCCGCTACAAGATCTACCCCGTCGCGGGCCTGATCATCACGGCGCTCGGCCTGGTCTGGCTCACCCGGATCACGGGGGACATGTCGCTCGTGCTGTTCGGCGCCATGATCTTCGTGCTCGGCGCGGGCATGGGCCTGGTGATGCAGACGATCGTGCTCGCCGTCCAGAACGCGGTCGACCCGCACGAGCTCGGCACCGCGACGAGCGCGAACAACTTCTTCCGCGAGATCGGCGCGGCCGTCGGCACGGCGATCTTCTCGACGATCTTCACCACGGCGCTGTTCGCCAAGCTCACCGAGGTCTTCGCCGACGCGCCCGGCGGCGCGGCAGGCGGTGCGGCGAGCATCACGCCCGAGGTCGTGGCCGACCTGCCCGAGCCGTACCAGTCCGGCGTCATCGACGCGTTCGCCAGCACGCTCGCCCCGTCGTTCTGGTACTTCGTGCCGCTCGTCCTGATCGGGCTCGTCCTGGCGCTGTTCCTCAAGGAGGTCAAGCTCTCCGACGTCGCCGGCATGGTCGCGCGCGGCGAGGCCGTGGCCGCCGACGGCTCGGGTGTCGCGGGTACCGCGTCCGACGAGGGTGCGCCGATCGTCGTCGACGAGCTCACCGCCCACGTCGAGTCGCACGTCGAGGCGCCCGTCGGGGCGGGTGCCGGCCGCGGTGCGGGCGACGCCGACGCCGAAGGTAGCCTGGGACGGTGACGTCGTCCGCGCCGGCCGTGCGCCGCAAGCGCCCCGCGAAGCCGCAGTTCAGCCAGACCATCCTCGTGCTGGAGGCGTGCTGCGTCCTGTTCGCGACGCTCGTGGCGTACGGCCTGCGTGTCGCCTCGAGCGGCGCGGTGTGGGCGGTCGGCGGGGGCCTCGCGCTCCTGCTCGTCGTCGCCGCGGGCCTCGTCGGCCGGCGCGGCGGGTACGCCGTGGGGTGGGTCCTGCAGGGCTGGCTCGTCGCGGCGGCGCTCGTCCTGCCGTCCGTCGCGAGGGACATCGCGGTGCTCGTCGCGATCGTGTTCGTCGCGCTGTGGGTGGCCGCGCTGCGCATCGGTGGCCGGATCGACCGGGAGCGCGCGGAGTACGACGCGGCGCACCCGCTCGGCGCCTGACGTGTGACGCACGCCGCGCGGACGAGGTCGCTCGACGCCCCGCGGCGCCACAGCCCGCGACACTAGGGTGGGCGCCATGTCTGACGTCCAGCGCACCCTCGTCCTCGTCAAGCCCGACGGCGTCGCCCGCGGTCACGTCGGGGAGGTCCTGCGGCGCATCGAGGCCAAGGGCTACACGCTCGTCGCCCTCGAGCTGCGGGAGGCCGACGAGGCCCTGCTCGCCGAGCACTACGCGGAGCACGCGGGCAAGCCGTTCGTCCAGCCGCTGATCGACTTCATGCGCTCGGGTCCGGTGGTCGCGGCGGTCGTCGAGGGGCAGCGCGTGATCGAGGGCTTCCGTTCGCTCGCGGGGACGACGGACCCGACGACGGCCGCGCCGGGCACGATCCGCGGCGACCTGGCGCGCGACTGGGGCCGCAAGGTCATCGAGAACGTCGTGCACGGCTCCGACTCACCGGAGTCCGCCGCGCGCGAGATCGAGCTCTGGTTCCCGGCCCTCTGAACGGCACTCGCGGCACGGCCTGAGCGGACGGCTCCGGGGCCACGTCCCCGGGTCGGGGCCCCGGCCGACCTACACTCGCGTCCGTGCACCTCAAGACGCTGACCCTGCGCGGGTTCAAGTCGTTCGCCTCGGCGACGACCTTGAGCTTCGAGCCGGGCGTCACCTGCGTCGTCGGGCCGAACGGCTCCGGCAAGTCCAACGTGGTCGACGCGCTCGCGTGGGTCATGGGGGAGCAGGGCGCCAAGTCGCTGCGCGGCGGCAAGATGGAGGACGTCATCTTCGCGGGCACAGCGGGGCGTCCGCCGCTGGGCCGCGCCGAGGTCTCGCTCACGATCGACAACACCGACGGCGCGCTGCCGATCGAGTACACCGAGGTGACGATCTCGCGGACCCTGTTCCGCAACGGGGGGTCGGAGTACGCGATCAACGGGCAGGGCTGCCGCCTGCTCGACATCCAGGACCTGCTCTCGGACTCCGGCCTCGGGCGCGAGATGCACGTGATCGTCGGGCAGGGCCAGCTCGACGCCGTGCTGCGGGCCACGCCCGAGGAGCGCCGCGGGTTCATCGAGGAGGCCGCGGGCGTCCTCAAGCACCGCAAGCGCAAGGACAAGGCGCTGCGCAAGCTCGACGCGATGCAGGCCAACCTCACGCGTCTGACCGACCTCACCGCGGAGATCCGCCGCCAGCTCGGCCCCCTCGGCCGCCAGGCGGAGGTCGCGCGCAAGGCCGCGGTCGTGCAGTCGGACCTGCGTGACGCGCGGGCGCGCCTGCTCGCCGACGACCTCGCGCAGCTCAGCTCACAGCTCGAGCAGGAGATCGCCGACGAGACCGCGCTGAACGACCAGCGTGCGCAGGTGGAGGCGGAGCTCGGCGCGACGCGCGCCCGGCTCGCGTCGCTCGAGCGCGAGGCGGCCGAGGCCGCGCCGGCGCTCAGTGAGATCAGCGAGGTCTGGTACCGACTGTCGTCGTTGCGCGAGCGGCTGCGGGGGACCGCGTCGCTCGCGGCCGACCGCGTGCGTCTGCTGGGCTCGTCGACACCGGAGCGTTCCGACGGACGGGATCCTGACGACCTCGCGGCGCAGGCCGAGCGCGTGCGCCAGGCCGAGGCCGAGCTGGCCGCCGAGGTCGATCTCGCGCGCGCCGCACTGGAGGCCGCGGTCGCCGCCCGGCAGGACGTCGAGCAGCAGGCGACGAGCGCCGAGAAGGAGCTCGCGACCGCGCTCCGCGGTGCCGCGGACCGCCGCGAGGGCGTCGCGCGCCTCGCCGGTCAGGTCGCTGCGCGCCGCAGCCGGGTCGAGGCCACGCAGGCCGAGCTCGGACGCCTGCGCGAGACGCTCGTGGCGGCCGAGCGCCGGGGCGCCGAGGCGACCGCGGAGTTCGCGGCGCTCGAGTCGCAGGTCGCGGGCGCGGAGGAGGGCGAGGAAGGTCTCGACGCCGCGCACGAGGCGGCGGCCGACGCGCTCGAGGCCGTGACCACGCGGCTCGCCGAGGCCACCGAGGCGCTGGGCGCCGCGGAGCGCGAGCGGACGGCGCTGGAGTCCCGCGCCGAGACGCTCGAGCTGAGCCTGACCCGCAAGGACGGCGCGGGTGCGCTGCTCGCGGCGGACGGTCTGACGGGCACGATCGGCTCGGTCGCCGCGCTGCTCGCCGTCGACCCGCGCGACGAGGACGCGATCGTCGCCGCGCTGGGCGCCACGGCCGACGCCGTGGCCGTCGAGTCGGTCGAGGCCGCCGTGGACGCGATCCGCTGGCTGCGCACCGAGGATGCCGGACGCGCGACGCTGCTCGTCGGCGGACCCGGGTCGCCTACGCGGCGCGTGGACCTCCCCGCAGGCGCGGACCGGGCCGCGGACCTCGTCGAGGCGCCGGAGAACGTGCGCGCGACGGTCGACGCGCTGCTCGCGGACGTCGTCGTCGTCGACGATCTCGCCGCCGCGCGCGCGCTGCTCGCCCAGGCGCCCGACCTCGTCGTCGCGACCCGCACGGGGGACGTCCTGTCCCGCACGCGCGCGTCGGGCGGGTCGGCGGCCGCCCCCAGCGCGCTGCACCTGCAGGCGGCGCTGGACCAGGCGCGGCAGGGCGCGCAGCACGCGGCGGCCGAGGCCGAGCGCCTGCGGTTCGAGGTCGCGCGCGCGGCGCAGGAGAAGGAGCAGGCGCGCGCGGCGTACGAGGACACGCTGGACCGCCTCAACGAGTCCGACGCGCAGCTCGCGGCGGTCGCCGAGCAGCTGGGCAACCTCGGCTCGACCGCGCGCGCCGCGCGGGCCGAGGCCGAGCG
>NZ_LFKW01000047.1:0-12129 GCF_001040865.1 Cellulomonas sp. A375-1
ACCGCCCCACGCGCAGGCAGGGCCTCGAGCGCGGCGGCTGCGGCAGGGTCGGCGAGCAGGGCGGGCAGCAGTCCGGTCAGGTCCATGGGTCCTTCACAGCGACGGTCGTTCAAGCGACGGTTCGGGCACGAGGTTTCGGGCACGACGAGTCCGCCCACACCCGCGTGCGGGCAGCACGAACGCCCCCGCACACGCGGACAGCCGGTGCAGCGAAGAGCTGCGGCGAGCACCGGACGACGCGCTCAGGGGTGCGGCCACAGTCTACGAGCGGCCACCGACATCGCACCCGACAGCCGGACGGCACGCCTCGGACACCAGCGGCACGCGCCGCTGTCGCGGGTCGGTCAGCGCGGGTAGGTCAGCGCGAGCTGCCCGCGAGCTCCGGCGAGGACGCCCCGCCGCTCAGCGTCGCCAACGCACGCCGCAGCGCGGTGCTCGACGTCTGCAGCGTGTACGGGAAGTACACGACCTCGACCCCGACCTCGGCGAAGCGACGCTCCAGGGCCTCGCCCTTGGGCGTGCCGCGCCAGTCGTCGCCCTTGAAGAACACGTCGAACTGCAGCTCGCGCCACGTCTCGAGCTTGTCGGGGACGACCTCGGCGTGCACCGCGTCGACGAACGCGATGTGCTCGACGATCTCCATGCGCTCGACCAGCGGCACGACGGGCCGCCGGCCACGGGCCTGCTCGAGCATCTCGTCGCTCACGACGCCCGCGATCAGGAAGTCGCAGTGCTCCCGCGCCCGTCGCAGGATGTTCAGGTGGCCGACATGGAACAGGTCGTACGCGCCCGGCGCGTACCCCACTCGTCGTGCCATCCGAACCCCCAGGTCACTCGCTCGTCCGGGGCATTCCGGACAACGTCGAGACTAGGCGGTCACCGGGCATTTCCGACATGTGCGACAGGGTGAATTAACCCGTCTGGCCCGCCTTGGCGCGGGTGTGCGCCCCGTCGACGCGCTCGGAGCGGGGCCAGCGGCGCGTCCGCCGGCTCGGTGAGCCGTAGACGTAGGACTCCTCCTGAGCGGTGCGCGAGCGGTTCAGCACGGCCCCGACGACGCGACCACCGCCCCGGTGGACCGCGTCGACCGCACGGGTCAGCTGCGGCCGCCGGGCCTTGTGCGCGTCGACGACGAGGATCAGCCCCGCGACCTGGCGGGAGACGACGACGGCGTCGGCCACCGGGAGCAGCGGCGGGGTGTCGATGAACACCGCGTCGTACTCGTCGGCGACCTGCTCGAGCAGCGCGGCGAACTCCTTGGACGCGAGCAGCTCACCGGGGTTCGGCGGCGTGGCGCCCGACGCGAGGATCGACGGCCCGTCGCCGAGGTGCTGCACCACCTCGTCGAACTCGGCACGTCCCACCAGGCACTCGGTGAGACCTGCGGCTCCTTCGAGCCCGAGCCGGTCGGCCACCGCGGGCCGGCGCAGGTCCGCGTCGATGACCAGCACGCGGTCGCCCGCCGCGGCCAGCGAGAACGCGAGGCGCAGGTTCGTGTGCGTCTTGCCCTCGCCCTCGACGGCCGACGAGACGGCGAACATGCGCGGTGCGCCGCGCTCGCCGACCATCTGCAGGTTCGTGCGCAGACGGCGGAACTCCTCGGCCTGCGGACCGTTGAGCACCGCGTCCCCGACGCGTACCTCGAGCTCGCTGCGGCGCACGCCGCGCACGACCCCGAGCAGCGGGACGTCGATCGCCGCCTCGAGCTCTTCCGGCCGGCGCACCCGCGTGTCGAACGCCTGCCGCACGTACGCGGCCGCCAGTCCGAGGATCAGGCCTGCGAGCGCCGCGGCGATCACGTTGCGCTCGACGTTCGGCGACGCCGGCCGCTTGGGCGCGACGGCCTGGTCCACGATCGTCGCGCGGATCGACGCCGTGCCCTCGGTCGTCGTCGGGGCGACCTGCGCGATGACCGTGGTCAGCTCGCCCGCGACCGCGTTCGCGATGTCCGCGGCCACCTGGGGGGAAGGGTTGGTCACCGCGATGTTGAGGATCGACGTCCCGTTGAGGGTCGTGGCCGAGATGCTGCCGGCCAGGGCGCGCGCGGACGTCGTCAGGCCCAGCTCCTCCACGACGGGGTCGAGGACGATCGGCAGCGACGCGAGCTCGGCGAACGAGAGCATCTGCGCCTGGGTGTAGTTCGAGCCCTGGTTGAGGTCCGACGCCGAGTCCCCGACGGTGAGCGCGACGAACAGCGCCGTGCGCGCGCGGTACACCGGCTCGGCGCGCTCGGACAGGTAGCCGATGCCGAGGGTGAGCACCAGGATCGGCGCCAGCACCCACAGCCAGTGCTTGCGCACGGCGAGCACTGCGTCGTGCAACGTCATGGGGTCTCACTCTCGTCGTTGATCAGCGATTGAACCACCGCGTCGTCACACGACGCGTCCGCCGAACGCGTCCATCTTGTGCAGATCCGGTGGGGTCGTGCTCCGCTCGTCCTGCGGCACGCGGGACCTGGCGCCGACCTGTGCGACGGCGAGCCCTGCGACGAACCAGAAGAACGTCGTGAACTGGGTGATGAAGGCCACCGACGTCAGCCCGGGCAGGATCGCGACGATCGAGATGAGCGCCGGCCCGCGGTGCCCACGCACGAGCGCGACGACCGCGGCCAGCGCGCCGACGAGCAGCAGCGCGAGCGGGATGAGCCCGTAGGTGAGCCCGACGAGGATGAACGCGGAGTCGATCGACTCGAACGACCCGAACGACTGCGTCCCCGCGGCGTCGCGAGCGCTCGCCGACGACTGCCCCAGCCAGGTCATGGTCGGCACCAGCGAGAGCAGGTCGCCGCGGTACTCCGCGCTGCCGGCCGCCTCGTCGCCCGCGCTCGAGAACACGTCCATCGCCAGTGGCGCGGCGATCACCACGCCGATCCCCAGGAGCGTCGCCGTCCCGATGCGGAACCCCCTGCTCACCTGCCGGCCGAGCAGGGTCACGCACAGCACCACGCCCAGCACCACGGACAGCATGCCGATGCGGCTGAACGTGAGGACCGCGGCGGTCGCGACGACGAGGATCGCGATCGCCTTCACCGCGGGGCGCAGCCGGGACACCCACACGAACGGGACCGCCATCGCCAGGCAGGCACCGAGGGCGATCGAGTTGCCGAACGCCCCCTCGACGCGCGGCAGGCCGCCGCGGTAGCGGATCCCGCTCCACCCCGCGTACATCGAGTTCGGGAACCGGATCTCGACGAACCAGTTGCGCCGGCCGACGAACTCGACGATCGCCAGCACCGCGACGACGACGAAGACCACCGCGACACACGTGCTGAGCCAGTCGCCGTCGACGCGCGTCCCGAGCCGGCCGACCAGGTACGGCAGGCCCCACCCGATGATCGCCGCGTAGGCCTGCGTCAGGCCCACGTAGCCGAGCAGGAAGGAGACGGCCACGGAGCCGATGACGACGATCGTCACGACGTCGAAGGCGAGCAGCCGGATCCCGGACCCGCTCCAGAGCGCCACGACGATCGCGAGCCCGATCGCCATCAACGGGGTCACGAGCACGCCCACCGTCACCGCGACCCACGGCGGCACGAGGCACAGCACGATGAGGTACGTCGCATACCCGGCCTGCGGGCGCGCGTGCACGATCAGCGTCAGGGCGACGCCCATCGCACCGACGAGGAGCAGCATGGACAGGCTGTCCGCGTTGCCCACTGCGGGCATCTCGAGCCTCCGTCCCGCCGACGACGGCTCAGTGTCCCCGTACGGCGAGGCGGTGTCGAGGCGGCTCGGCGGGTGAGATCAGGACGGCGATCAGGCGATCTCCGTCGCGCGCAGGTCGCGAACCGACACGACGACGGCGCCGGTCGTGCTGGCCGGGGAGTACGCGGCCACGCCGATCCCACCGGCGTCCTGGAGCTCGGCCGTCGTGTCGCTGGCGGTCGCCGTCCACCCCGAGGGCTCCGACTGCCCGTCGGCCCACACCTTGGCCCGCAGGTCCGTCGTGCCCTGCCCCTCGGCCGCGAACCGCACCCGCAGCGCCTGCCCGGCCACGTAGGTGCCCGGCACCGTGGCCGTGGCCAGGACCGTGTCACCGGCCGCGAGCCGCCGCACCAGCCGGACCGAGACCGACCCGGTCTGCGTCAGCCGCACCACGGCCTGGTACTCCGAGGTCCAGCCCGAGGTCCGCGCCGCCACCCACGTCGAGGCCACGCCCGTGTCCGACAACCGGTCGAGCGAGACCACGACCGAGACGTCCACGTCGCGCGCCGAGACCCCGTCGAGCCGCGTCCGGGGCGTCGAGCCCGGGTTCGCGGTCAGCCGACCCGCCCCGCCCGAGACCGAGTACAGCGCCGCCGAACCCGCCGTCGTCCACGCACCGCCGGTGTCGGCAGAGCCCCAGCCGCCCGTGACCGAGCGACCGAACGCGTCCGCCGCCAGCACGCCCGGCTCGGGCGCCACGACCGTCACGTCGTGCGACACCGCGTGCTGCGCGCCGTCGTCGTCCGTGACCGTCAACGTGACGGTGTACGTGCCTGCCGCGGCGTACTCGTGCGACGCCGTCGCCCCCGAGCCCGTCGCCGTGTCACCGAAGTCCCACGCGTAGCCGGCGATCGTCCCGTCCGAGTCGGTCGACCCCGAACCGTCGACCGACGCCGTCAGCCCGTCCGTCGAGGAGGTGAACGCCGCCACCGGGGCCACGTTCGGCACCGGCACCACGGCACCCGGCTCGAGGGCCGCGAAGTCGCGCACCGAGAGGACGACGGCACCCGTCGTGGTGCTCGGGGAGTAGCCCCCGACCCCGACCCCGCCGGCGTCCTGGAGCTCCGCGGTGGAGTCGGTCGCGGTCGCGGTCCACGCCGCCGGCTCGGACTGCCCGTCGACCCACAGCTTGGCCTTCAGCGTCGTCGTGCCCTCCCCCTCGACCAGCAGCCGCAGCCGCAGCTGCTGGCCGGGCGAGTAGGTCAGACCCGTGACGTTCACGTTCGCGAGCGACGTGTCCCCGCCCGCCAGACGCCGCACCAGCCGCAGCGCGACGGCACCCGTCTGGGACACCCGGGCCGACGCCTGGTACTCCGACGTCCAGCCCGACGTGCGCGCGGACACCCACGCCTGCGCCACACCGGTGTCCGACAGCCGGTCGAGCGAGACCACCTGCGTCACGTCGACGTCCCGCGCCGAGACGCCGTCCAGCCGCGCCCGGGGCGTCGAGCCCGGGTTCACGGTCATCCGACCGGCGCCACCCGAGACCGAGTACAGCGCCGCCGAACCACCCGTCGTCCAGGCGCCACCGGTGTCCGCCGAACCCCAGCCACCGGTCACCGACCGACCGAACGCGTCGATCGCCAGCGCGGCCGGCGCCGCCTCCTCGACCGTCACGTCGTGCGACACCGCGTGCTGCGCCCCGTCGTCGTCCGTGACCGTCAACGTGACGGTGTACGTGCCGGCCGCGGCGTACTCGTGCGACGCCGTCGCCCCCGAGCCCGTCGCCGTGTCACCGAAGTCCCACGCGTAGCCGGCGATCGTCCCGTCCGAGTCGGTCGACCCCGAACCGTCGACCGACGCCGTCAGCCCGTCCGTCGAGGAGGTGAACGCCGCCACCGGAGCCACGTTCGGCACCGGGGCCGTCACGCTCACGTCGGCGCTGTGCTCGTCGACGCCGCCGCGGTCGTCGGTGACCGTGAGGGTCACCTCGTACGTGCCGGCGCTCTCGTACTCGTGCGAGGCGGTCACGCCCGTGCCGGTGTGCCCGTCACCGAAGTCCCACGCGTACGTCGCGATCGTGCCGTCCGAGTCGCTCGAGGCGCTCGCGTCGAACGACGCCGTGAGGTCGGCGGTGCTCGACGTGAACGACGCGGTCGGCAGGACGTTGGGCGCCAGACCGGTGCGTCCGAGCGAGTTGTGCAGGGCGATCACCGCAGGCGTGAGCTCCGTGCCGTACACCGCGACCTCGTCGATCGTGCCGGCGAACCACGGCTGCGGGCCCCACGTGGTGTCGCCACCGACGCGCCAGTAGCCGGTGAAGTCCTCGGCGTCCGCCGGTGCGCCCGAGGCCACCTGCGCGCCGTCGACGAACATCCGCATGCCGGTCGGCGACTTCGTGGTCACCAGGTGGTGCCAGGCGCCGTCGTTGTACGACGCCGGCGACGAGATCGTCGTCGTGGCTCCGGTCCAGACACCGAACGTCAGGCGCCCGTCGGTCTCCATGTAGACGTGGCGGTCGTAGTTCGACGACGTACCGGTGTTCGCCGCGCCGAGCCCGATGAGCTTGCCGCCCGCCGTCGTGGTCGTCTTGAACCACAGCTCCTGGCTGAATACCTGCGGGTTCGACCACGTCTGGTTCGAGACGACGAACCCGCCGTTGCCGTTGAACGTCGCAGCGCCGTTCGTGACGCCTGCGAGCGCACCCGCAGCGCCGGGAGCTGCGCCCGTGCGGTAGGTGCCGGGCGAGCCGTACGCGCTGGTGTCGAGCGCGGCAGTGCCCGAGGCCTCGCCGAACCGCCAGTACAGCTCCGGGTCGGAGTCACGCACCGACGCCCCGTACGCGTCCGCCGGGACCGGCGCGACGGCCGTGGTGCGCCCCGTCGCCTCGTAGTGCGAGCGGATCTGCGCCTGCGTGAGGACCCGTCCGTAGACGGCGACCTCGTCGACCGCGCCGTTGAGGTAGTTCGACGACGGCGCGTTCGGGAAGTTCGAGACCCGGTCGCCACCGATCCGCCAGTTGCCCCAGTACTGGCGCAGCCACGTCACGTCGATGCGCTGACCGACGCGCACGCCGTCGACGTACAGCCGCATCATGCCCGGCTCGTAGGTGCCGACCACGTGGTGCCACTGGTTGTCGTTGACCGGGCTCGACGAGCGCAGGTTGACGCGCGACGCCGAGTACAGGCCGAAGCTGACGCGCCCCGTGTTGTCCAGGTACAGGGCACGGTCGCTCGTGTCGGACAGGCCCGACGCGCGGTTGCCGTAGTTGACGATCGAACCGCCGGACGTGCTCGAGCTGCGCACCCAGGCCTCGACCGTGAACTTCTCGGGCGCGTTCAGGGTGGGTGCGAAGCCGGCCGTCGCGCTGCCCGAGCCCGGGAAGCGGGTCGCGGTGTCGGTGTCGTCGGGGATGGCGCCCGCGACGCCGCGCGTGATCCCGGCGCCCGAGGTCGTCATCGGCAGGAACCCGGCGGAGTCCGTGAGCGTCGTGCCGGACGCCTCACCCATGCGGTACTGCAGGTCGGGGCTGTCGGCGCGCACGGCGGCCAGGTAGGCGCTGGTCGCGCCGGCGTCGGCGACGGTCACCGGCATCGTCGAGCTGACGGCGCGGTTCCCGAACGGGTCGGTCGCCGTGACGATGTAGTTGATCGACGAGCCGGGCGTGCGCCCGGTGTCCGTGAACCCGAATGCCCGGGGCGTGAACCACGGGTTGGCGGTCAGCGCCTGCTGGTAGATGGGCGTGCTGTTCACCGAGCCGCGGAACACGCGGTAGGTCAGCGTCGTGTTGTCGCGGTCCAGGTTCGCGGCCCACGAGATCCGCACCTCACCCGCGGCGGTCGACTGCGCGCGCGTGCTCCAGTTCGCCCCGGTCATGCGCGGGCCCTGGTCGTTGGGCGCGATCGTCGGCTTCGCGAACCGTGCGAGGCCCTGCTGGAGCCTGCCGTTCACGCCCGGGAACTCGCCACCCATGACCACGTAGTCGTTGGTCGACTCGATCGACCACCCGGCCTGGCCCTGCCCCGTGAACGAGCCCGTGTAGACCTGCGGGTCGAAGTACAGCGCCGCCGGAGCCGGCTTGCCGGCCGAGTGCTGGTATCCGTAGATGTCCGGCGAGTTCGTGCCCTTGGGCGCGACCGTGTACGCGTTGACCATGTGCTGCGTCCACGGCTCCGTCTGCGGGTAGCCGTCCGGGATGTTGCCGCAGTAGTGCGAGTGCGACACCGCGTACAGGACGTCGCCCAGGCGGGTGACGGAGTACGTGTCGCCGTGGCAGTCGGCGATCCAGATCGTCGCGCCGGTGACGGGGTCCGCACGGAACGCACCCTCGAGGTTGCCGCCCGCACCGAAGTGGTAGCCGGTGCCGTACACGCCGGTCTCGTCGGAGTACAGGTCGAGGATCGAGGAGTCGGCGCCCGCGTCACGCACGTCGTTCTCCACCGGGAAGGAGACGCGCTCGCCGGTCACCGGGTCGACAGCGCCCAGGCCGTACCCGGAGGCGCCGGACAGCGTCGTGAACCGCCCGCCGATGACGACCTTCTGCTGGTCGGGCGTCATGGTGAGCGCCGTGACCGCGTCGTTCGCGTCGGCGACCCACGGCCGCAGCGCGCCTGTCGTCCCGTCGAACGCCGCGGCGTAGGCGCGCGGCTGCAGCGCCGCACCCGTCTGCGGCGCCACGGAGGTGAAGTTGCCGCCGACGTACACCGTGCTGTTCGTCGCGACGAGCCCGAGCCCTCGCGAGCCGAGCGTCGGGCGGAAGTTCGGCAGCAGCTGACCGGTCGCGGTGTCCCAGCCGGCGACGCGCACGCGCCACTGGCCGTCCACCTTCTGGAAGTCGCCCGTGACGTAGATGCGCGAGCCGTCCGGCGTGCGGGCGATGTGCAGCCCCTGGCCGTCGAGCACAGGCGCGAAGCTGGTGTCGAGCTCACCCGTACGGATGTCGTAGGCGAGGATGTTCGCCCGCGGGGTCGTGTTCACCCCCGCTGCGGCTCCGGCCGGCCGCACGGCCGAGAACGAGCCGACGGCGTACACCTTGTTGCCGACGATCACCTGGTCCCAGACGACACCCTTGTCGATCTGGACCGTGGGGAGCGCCGATGCGCTGACCGTGGCCGGGATGTCCGGGCGTTCGGGATCCCCGGGCGACGAGTCGGCCTGCGCGGGCAGCCCGACGGCCGTGACGATCATGGCGGCGACCGCGACGGACGAGAAGATCCCCCGCACGATGGTCCTGGTAACGCTCACGGCTTCCTCGCCCTCTGCGGCACGCCGCAGTCCGGTCATTCGGGTACAAACCGGACCATAAGGTCTGAGGCCGCCACCTCCCGCGCCCCGACGGAGACTTCACCCGACGACGCCAGGGGTTTTCACCCAACAGGGTCAGGAGATCTGCACGCCCTGTAGCACGACCGGGGAGAAGGTCGCCCCGAGCAGCACCTGCAGCGCGAGGGCGTCGCCCTCGTCGGGGCTCATGAACACGTACACGCCGGTGGCCGACGCGCCGGGTGCGAGGTCGCCCGAGAGGTGGTCGTTGCGCCCGTCGGAGTCGACGGGCGAGAGCGGGACGCCCTCGGCGCCGCCGAACGCCGCCACCGCGACGCCCGTCGTGTCGAGCGCCGCCCGGCCCTGGTTGGTCAGCTCGAGCGTGACGAGGATGCCGGGGCCCACGACGTCGCCGGGGCCCTTCGCCTCGGTCGTCGTCGCCGAGACGCTCGCGACGCGGACCTCGATGCCGTCCGTGGCGACCGGCTCGTCGCCGCGCCCCGTCACCGGCTCCTCGGCACCGAGCGGCGGGACGGGGACATCCTGCGGGTCGCCCGAGGGCGCGGCGTCGGGCAGCGGGGACGCGGTGCCCGACGCTCCCGTCGGCGCGGTCGTGGCGGAGGCCGGCGCGCTCGCGGTGGGGCTCGCCGACGCGTCCGGTGTCGCGCTCGTCGTCGTGGCCGTGGGCCGGGCGTCCGGCTCGTCGCCACCACCCAGCGTCAGCACCAGGACGACGACCACGACGAGCGCCGCGACGCCGCCGCCGATCCACCACCACCGCTGGGACCCCGTCGCGGACGACTCAACGCTCACTCGTGCCTCTTCCCGATCCGACGGCCTCGACGACCTGCTCCGGCGCGGGTGGCGCGGTCGGCACCACCCGGTTCGCGCGTCGCGCAGGGGCGACGAACGGCATCTCGAACAACCAGCGCACGGGCGCCCGACCCTTGGCGAACGCCAGCGCGGTCCCGACCATCAGCCCGGCGAGGTACGCCGTGCCGATCGTCGCCCACCACGGCGCCCCGGCGTCGCGCGTCCACCGCACGACCACGAGCATCACCGGGAAGTGCGCCGCGTAGTACACGATCGAGCTGCGTCCGACGAACCGGATGGGCCCCGTCCCGCGTGCCCCGCCGAGCCGCGCCGCCAGGTAGACGACGACCACGATCCCGCACAGCGAGAACGGCACGGTAGCCGCCACATAGGTGATGTCGTGCGTCGCCGCCGCGACCGCGAAGCCGAGCGCGGCCAGCCCGCACACGACGAGCGCCGGGCGGTTCGTGAGACGCGCGGGGAGGTCGCCGATCCGGGCCGCGACCCACGCGCCCGCGAAGAAGAAGACCGCGAAGTAGAGCATGCGGTGCAGCAGCGGCGAGGTGACCACCATCGCGGCCGCCCAGAACGCGAGGGGCGGCACCAGCGGCGGCAACCGGCGCAGCAGCGGCGCGACGAGGTAGTAGACGCAGATGAAGAAGAGGAACCACAGGTACGTCGACGGCCAGAACGTGCGGGGGTGCCACACCGGCAGGTCGAACCCGTCGACGAGCCCCAGCACCAGGACCCAGACCACGTAGGGCCACGCGATCAGCGCGAACTTGCCGCGGTAGTAGACGCCGAGCGGCTTGCGCAGCGACATGGGCAGCAGCAGCCCGGACAGGAACATCAGGGTCGGCATGCGATAGGGCAGCAGAGCGTCGTTGAACGCCACCACCGCCGACGGCACCTCGACGCCCTCGAGACGCGGCAGCGACGTCGCGTGCCACAGCAGCATGAGCAGGATCGCGGCGCCGCGCACGGTGTCCATCCAGACCATGCGGGGCCGCGCGGGCCGGGGCGCCGGGGCGTCCTCCCCCGGGGCGACGGGCGCCTGGCCGGCCGGCTGGTGCTCGGACGTCACGCGCCCTCCTCTCCCGGACCCGCCGACGACGTGCACGCACGCGACGACCGACCGCGTCCCATGACGCGGCCCTTCGACGCTAGACGCAACCGACGAATCGGGACAGACGGCACTCGGGTGATATGTCGGACAACACGTACTTTGTCGCGCACCGCGCACCTACACTCGCTGCGGTCGAGCCTGCAGGGGGTGCGGCTCATCGGACGACGAGGGGCGGACTGTGCGCGCGCTGGTGCTGTGGGCGGACCACCGCTCGTCGAACCTCGGGGTCCGCGTGCTCGCGGCGGGTGCGGCGGCGCTCGTCGAGCAGGTCCACCCGGGCGCGCAGATCGTCCACCTGCACTACGGGTCGGGGACCGCGCCGACCCCGGTCGGCGACTGGCGGCGGCTGGTCCGCTCGCGCGTCGACCCCCGCGAGCCGCTGCGCGACTGGCTCGCCGGGTTCGACCTGGTGGTCGACACCCGTGCGGGTGACAGCTTCAGCGACATGTACGGCCTGCGGCGTCTGGCCACGCACAGCCTGCTCGCCCGGCTCGTCGCGAGCACCAGCACGCCGCTGGTCATGGCGCCGCAGACCATCGGGCCGTTCGCCTCGCGCCGGGCCCGGGCGGTCGGGCGTCGTTCCATGAAGGACGCCCGACTCGTCATGTCGCGCGACTCGGCCAGCGCCGCGTACGCGCGCTCGCTGCGCCGCCCGGTGGACGTCGAGTCGACCGACGTCGTGTTCGCGCTGCCCCGGCCCGCCGTCGCGACGAGCCGCGACGTCGTGCTCAACGTCTCGGGGCTGCTGTGGGCCGAGAACCCGCACGTCGACCACGTCGCGTACCGGCGCGCGGTCACCGACGTGGCGCGCGGGCTCGTGGCCGACGGCCGGCGCCTGAGCCTCCTCGCGCACGTGCTCGACTCGCCCGTCGCGGACAACGACGTGCCCGCGGTCAAGGAGCTCGCCGAGCTGCTCGACGACGGCGACGTCGAGCTGGTCGTGCCCGACGACCTCGACGACGTCCGCGCGGTCACCGCCTCCGCGCGTCTCGTCGTCGGCTCGCGCATGCACGCGTGCCTCAACGCGCTGTCGACCGGCACGCCCGCCGTCCCCCTGGCGTACTCGCGCAAGTTCGAGCCGCTGCTGAAGGACCTCGGGTGGCAGCACACGGTCGACCTGCGCACGGCCGAGGACCCGGCCGGCGCGGTGCTCGCCCTCTCGCGCCTGGACCTCACGAGCGAGGTCGACCACACGCTGGCTCGCGCCCAGGAGCTGCTCGGGCGCGCGGTGGTCGCGCTCGGGGAGGTCGGGGGCGTCAGGTGAGCGAGCCCGCCGCCGCACGC
>NZ_LFKW01000047.1:12198-14699 GCF_001040865.1 Cellulomonas sp. A375-1
TCGTGGGGACCGGGTGCTGCACGGGCTGCGGGATGTGCGCGCAGCTCGACGACGGCCTCGCGCTCACCCTCGACGCGCACGGCTTCGCCCGGCCGCACCGCGTCGGCGCCTCGACCGCCGACGACGAGGCGGTGCGGACGTTCCGCGCGGCGTGCCCCGGGATGACGGTGCGCGCGCAGCGGCCCGGGCGCGGGGCCGCCCCCGCCGCGACCTACCACCCGCAGCTCGGCCCCGTCCTGGCGTGCTGGGAGGCGGCCGCCACCGACCCGGATCTGCGGCACCGCGGGAGCTCGGGCGGCGTCCTCAGCGCGCTCGCGGCGTGGGCGACGAGCACCGGCGAGGTGGCGCAGGTCGTCGGGGCGCGAGCGGCGGCCGATCCCCGCCGGACCGTGTCGGTGACGATCCGCACGCGCGCCGAGGCGCTCGCCTCCGCGGGTTCCCGCTACGAGCCCGCCTCGGCGGCCGCTCACCCGCTCGCCACCGACGCGGGCGGCGCGACGATCGGCAAGCCCTGCGAGGCCGCGGCCCTGCGTGCACTGTCGCGCGCGCAGGGCGCCCCCGCGCCGCTCCTGCTGTCCTTCTTCTGCGCGGGGACGCCGTCGGCGCACGCGACCGACGCTCTCGTCGAGCAGCTCGGGCTCGCGCCCGGACAGGTCCCCGACGAGCTCTGGTACCGCGGTCGCGGGTGGCCCGGTCGGTTCACGGTGCGCGGGCCGGGCGGCGAGCAGGTGTCGGCCTCGTACGAGGAGTCGTGGGGCGGCGTGCTGGGCCCCGCCGTCCAGTGGCGGTGCCGGACCTGCCCGGACGGCATCGGGGAGAGCAGCGACGTCACGGCGGGCGACTTCTGGCGCGCCGACGAGCGCGGTTACCCGGTGTTCGACGAGTCCGACGGCTGGAGCGCGCTCGTCGCACGCACCCCGCGCGGCCTCGACCTCGTGCGGCGCGCAGTCGCCGCGGGGGTGCTGACGGTCCGCCCGATCACGCCCGACGAGGTCATGGCCGTGCAGCCGTCGCAGCGCAAGCGTCGCCGGACGCTCGCGGGCCGGTTGCTCGGCGCGCGCGTCGCCGGTGCGCGGGTGCCGCGCTACCGCGGCTTCGGCCTGGTGCGGCTCGGCGGGCAGCACCTGCGCGAGTCGGTGCAGACCGCCCGCGGCACGTTCCGTCGGGTGCGCTCAGGCGCGCTGCGGCGGTCGGCATGACCGTGTCGCTGCAGCAGAGCGCGGCCCGCGGCGTCCTGCCCACGGGCCTGGGCCTGGTCGCGCGCCTGCTCATCCAGGTGCTCACGGTCGTCGTCCTGGCGCGTCTGCTCGACCCGCGCGACTACGGCCTGGTCGCGATGGTCGTGGCGATCGTCGGCGTGGGCGAGATCCTGCGCGACTTCGGCCTGAGCTCGGCCGCGATCCAGGCCGCGACGCTCAGCCGCGAGCAGCGCTCCAACCTGTTCTGGCTCAACTCCGGGATCGGCGCGGCGATCGGGGTCGTGGTGTTCGCGCTCGCCGAGCCGCTCGCCGCGCTGTACGACGAGCCCGCGCTCGTCGCGATCACCCGCGCACTGTCCGTGACGTTCCTGCTCAACGGGATGATGACGCAGTACCGCGCCGACCTGGTGCGCGCGATGCGGTTCGGCGCCGTGGCCCGCACCGACGTGCTCGCACCAGCGCTCGCGCTGGCCACGGGCGTCGCGCTCGCTCTGGCCGGGGCCGGGTACTGGGCGCTGGTCGCGCAGCAGCTGACGCAGTCCGTCGTCGCGCTCGTCGCCTTCGGCGCCTCGGCCCGCTGGCTGCCCGGCCGGTACGACCGCAGCGCCCCCATGCGCGGCCTGTACCGGTTCGGCCGCAACCTGCTCGTCAGCCAGCTCGTCGGTTACCTCGCGAACAACGTGGACTCGCTCACGATCGGGTACCGGTTCGGCCCCGCGCCGCTCGGCATCTACAACCGCGCGTTCCAGCTCCTGATGAACCCGCTCAACCAGGTGCGCGCACCGAGCGTGACCGTCGCGCTGCCCGTGCTCAGCCGGGCGGGCATCTCCCCCGCGTTCGACCAGATCGTGCGCACGGGCCAGCTCGTGCTCGCCTACCCGGTGACCGTCGCGCTCGCCGTGCTGACGGGTGTGGCCGTCCCGCTCGTCGCGATCCTGCTGGGCGACCCGTGGGCGCAGGTGCCGCCGGTGCTCCGCCTGCTCGCGGTCGCCGGGATCTTCCAGACGCTGTCGTACGTCGGCTACTGGGTGTACCTCGCCCGCGGTCTCACGCGCGACCTCATGCAGTACACGCTCGTGTCGGCCGCGATCCGGATCGTGTGCATCGTGGTCGGCAGCACGTGGGGCGTGGTCGGCGTGGCCGCCGGGTACGCGATCGCCCCGATGCTCGCGTGGCCGATCTCGCTGTGGTGGCTCAGCCGCGTCACGCCCGTGCCGGTCCGCAGCCTGTACGGCGGCGCCGGGCGCGTGCTCGCGGTCGGCGCGCTCACCGCGGCGGCGACGTGGCTGGCCGTGGACCTGC
>NZ_LFKW01000048.1:0-2820 GCF_001040865.1 Cellulomonas sp. A375-1
GCGGCAGTCGGAACTCACGACCTCGCGGGAGAGGGCCGGTCTCGCGGGCGTCGCGGGCGGGGTGTCGCGAGGGAGCGGGGGGACGGTGGCGGGTCAGCCCGTGCAGCCGCAGGCGTGGAGGTTGGTGACGAACTCGTCGATCGCCTGGCGCGGCCCGAACGGGCCGGTCTCCTTCTCGTGCTTGACCAGCACGACGAAGACGAGCTGGCGACCGTTGTCGTCGACGACCGTGCCGGCCAGGCCCTTGACCCCCGACAGGCTCCCGGTCTTGGCGCGGACCAGCCCGCGCGCGTCGGACGACAGGTAGCGGTCGCCGAGCGTGCCGGTCAGGCCGCCGATCGGCATCCCCGCGGCGATCGAGCGCAGCTCGGGATGGGCCGGGTCGACGACGAGCTCCACGAGGTCGAGCAGGGTGAGCGGGGTGAGGAGCGAACCCTCGGCCAGGCCGGAGGCGTCGGCGAGCACGGCGTCCTTGGTGTCGACGCCGAGCCGCGTCACCGCGCGCAGGACCGCCTGGGTGCCGCCCTCGAAGCTCGCAGGGAGGCGCTGGTCGAGCGCGACGACGCGCGAGACCACCTCGGTGATGGTGTTGTCGGAGTCCTCGAGGAAGAAGTGCACGAGCTCGGGCAGCGGGGCCGACGAGACGTTCGCGAGCACGGTCGCCCCGGCCGGTGCGGCGGCGCGCGCCGGGTCGCCGGTGACCGTGATGCCCGCCTCGGTGAGCCGCTGCGCGAAGATCTTCGCGGCGGCGATCGTCGGGTCGGCTGACCGCGGCGGGTAAGGCACGCCCTCCTTGGTCGCCGCGATCTTGACCGCGAGCGCGGTCACGGGCGCGACGTAGCCCATGTTCAGGTCGCCCTCGTCCCAGCCGGGGCTGGTGCGCGGCCCGGTGAACAGGGTGTCGTCGACCCGCAGCGTGACGGTCGTGAGCCCGACGAGCTTGAGCTGCTTGGCCGCCGCTCGCGCGAGGTCGCCCAGGCCCGCGCGGCCGTTGACGACCGCGGCGTCGCCCGCGTCGGGCGCGAGCATCATGTCGCCGCCACCGACGAGCACCACCTGGTCGCCGCTGCCGCGCACGACGCTCGTCGTGAGCGTCGTCGTGGCGTCGAGCGTGCCGAGCGCCGCGACCGCGGTGACGAGCTTCGCGGTCGACGCGGGCTCGCGCGGGGCGGTGGACCGCCGCTCGGCGATGACCTCGCCCGTGAGCTGGTCGGCCACGACGACGCCCGTCGCGCCGTTCTTGCCGAGCCGGGAGTCGTTCGCGAGCTTGTCGACGAGCGTCGCGACGGGGTCGGACGCGGGCTCGGGCACCTGCTCGTCGAGGTCGCCGAGCGCGGGGACGACGTCCGGCGGCGCGGCCGCGGCGGGCGCGCTCGGGAACGGCGCGGCCTCGGCGGGAACCGGGTCCAGGGTCACGAAGCCGGGCGCGACGTCGTACGCGTCGGCTGCGACGTAGCCGCCCAGGCCGAGGACCAGGACGAGCATCGTCGTGCCGACGACACGCGCACCTGTGGCCATCGTCACGCTCCGCTCGGGGACCCGATGGGACGGTCGGCCCACCGGTGGGTCAGAATATGTCGACAAGACGGTCCGCCCGTACCTGCGGCGCGCCGGTCCCCGAACCACGCCGCCCGGCCACGCGTCCGATCCGCGACCCGGCGAGCGGACAGGAGAGCCGTGGAGTTCGACGTCACGATCGAGATCCCCAAGGGTCAGCGCAACAAGTACGAGGTGGATCACGCAACGGGGCGGATCCGGCTCGACCGCATGCTCTTCACGTCGACCCGCTACCCCGACGACTACGGCTTCATCGAGGGCACCCTGGGCGAGGACGGCGACCCGCTCGACGCCCTCGTGCTGCTCGAGGAGCCCACGTTCCCCGGCTGCCTCATCCGCTGCCGCGCGCTCGGCATGTTCCGCATGCGCGACGAGGCGGGCGGCGACGACAAGGTGCTGTGCGTCCCGACGGGCGACCAGCGCGCGGCCTGGCGCCAGGACATCGACGACGTGTCCGACTTCCACCGCCTCGAGATCCAGCACTTCTTCGAGGTCTACAAGGACCTCGAGCCCGGCAAGTCCGTCGAGGGCGCGCACTGGACCGGCCGCGCCGAGGCGGAGGCGGAGATCCAGCGCTCGCGCCAGCGCGCGATCGACGCGGGCTACGAGCACTGACCCACCCCGCACGTACGGCGAAGGCCCGGCTCCCGTGAGGGACCGGGCCTTCGTCGTCGCTGGTGCGGGTCAGGGGCGACCCGCGTACGGCATGGAGCCGGCCCAGCGCATCGACGTGATGCGCACGGCCACGCCCGGCCGCGGGGCCTCGATGATCTGACCGCCGCCGATGTACATGGCGACGTGGTAGATCGAGCCCGGGTCGTTCGGGTTGGTGCCCCAGAACACGAGGTCACCGGGACGCATGTCGGCGTACCTGATCTTGAGGACCTGCTTGTACTGGTCGCGCGAGGTGCGGTTGATCGCGACGCCCGCGCTGCGCCAGGAGGTCATGGTCAGGCCGGAGCAGTCGTAGCCCGGGCCCGTGCCGCCCCACACGTACGGCGCCCCGAGCCGCGTCTTGGCGACCGCGACCGCGTTCTGCCCTTGCGCGGCCGAGCCGCGCGAGATGCCGGTGCCGAGGCCGTACTGCGACGGCGGCGTGGTGGGCTTGGGCGGCGGCGGGGTCGTCGGCGCAGGCGGCGGGGTGGTCGGGTTCGCCGGTGGCGGCGTCGTGGGGTTCGCGGGCGGCGGGGTGGTCGGGTTGGCCGGCGGCGGGGTCGTGGGGTTCGTCGGCGGCGGCGTCGTCGGGGTCGTCGGCGGCGGAGT
>NZ_LFKW01000005.1:0-7955 GCF_001040865.1 Cellulomonas sp. A375-1
CTCGGCCCGCGCGCACCGCGCCGCCGCGGACGCGTGGGCGAACGCGGCCGCGATCGCGGGGACCGAGCAGGACCCGCGCCTGGCCCAGTACGCGCTGCCCACCGACCTGGACGCGGACGGCGCGCTCAGCGCGCTCGGCGTCGCCGTGCAGGACGGGATCGCGCACGTGAGCACCGCGGCCATCGCCGCCGTGCCCGCGGGCACGCGCGACACCTACCTCGACAGCCTTCGCGTGGCGGTCAGCGAGGCGCGTGCGCTCGGCGCCGCCGCGTCCGCGTTCCCGGGCATGCCCGAGCAGGCCGCGCCCGCCACGCCCTGAGCCCCACCCCAGCCCGAGCCCCGGCCACACGCTCGGCCCGCGGCACGCTGAGCACGGGCCGCCCGTGTGAGCGGGCCCGTGCGACCAGGCGTCGCGGTCAGAGCAGCGCAGCGACCTGCGCGGCCACGACGTCGACCGCATCGGCGACCGGCACCTGCGTGCTCTCGCCACCCGCGCGCGGACGGACCTCGACCACGCCGTCGGCGAGCCCACGCCCGACGACCACGACGAGCGGCACGCCGAACAGCTCGGCGTCGGCGAACTTCACGCCGGGCGAGACCTTCGGACGGTCGTCGTAGAGGACTTCGACGCCCCGTGCGGACAGGCCCTGGGCGAGCGCCTCAGCGGCCTCGAAGACCGCCGGGTCCTTGCCCGTGGCGACCACGTGCACGTGCGCGGGCGCGACGTGCGCGGGCCACGCGAGGCCCTTGTCGTCGTGGTTCGCCTCGGCGAGCGCCGCGAGCACGCGCGTCACGCCGATGCCGTACGAGCCCATGGTGACGACCTGCGCCTTGCCGTTCTGGTCGAGCACGGTCAGGCCGAGCGCGCTCGCGTACTTGCGGCCGAGCGCGAAGATGTGGCCGATCTCGATGCCGCGCGCGAGCTCGAGCGGTCCCGAGCCGTCGGGAGCGGGGTCGCCCGCGCGCACCTCGGCGGCCTCGACGGTGCCGTCGGCGGTGAAGTCACGGCCCGCCACGAGGTCGAACACGTGCTTGCCCTGCTCGTTCGCGCCCGTGATCCAGCGCGTGCCCGGCACGACCCGCGGGTCCAGCAGGTAGCGCACGGCCGTGCGCTCCGCGTCCGGCGCGACGGGCACGTTCGGTCCGAGCGCGAGCGGGCCGATGTAGCCGCGCACGAGCTCGGGGTGCGCCGCGAAGTCCGCGTCGCCCGCGGGCTCGACCTCGGCCGGGACGACGGACGCCTCGAGCCGCTTCAGGTCGACCTCGCGGTCTCCGGGCAGCCCGACGACGACGAGCTCGCGCTCGCCTGTGGGGTGCACGAGCGCGAGGACGACGTTCTTGAGGGTGTCGGCGGCGGTCCAGGCGCGGTCGGGCCGCGGGAAGCGGTCGTTGGCGACGGCGACGAGCGTCTCGATCGTCGGCGTGTCCGGCGTGTCCTCGACGTGCGCCTCGGGCGCGTCGTCGTACGGGACGGCCTCAGGGACCACAGTCGTGACGGCCTCGACGTTCGCGGCGTAGCCGCCCGGCGAGCGCACGAACGTGTCCTCGCCGATCGCGGTCGGCGTGAGGAACTCCTCCGAGCGCGACCCGCCCATGGCACCCGACGTCGCCGCGACGATGACGTACTCGAGCCCGAGCCGGTCGAAGACCCGCTGGTAGGCGGCGCGCTGCGCCTCGTACGACGCCTCGAGGCCCGCGTCGTCGACGTCGAACGAGTAGGCGTCCTTCATGACGAACTCGCGCCCGCGGATCAGGCCGGCCCGCGGACGGGCCTCGTCGCGGTACTTCGTCTGGATCTGGAAGAGCGTCAGCGGCAGGTCCTTGTACGACGAGTACAGGTCCTTGACCAGGAGCGTGAACAGCTCCTCGTGCGTCGGCGCGAGCAGGTAGTCGTTGCCCTTGCGGTCCTTGAGCCGGAAGATGTTCGGCCCGTACTCCGACCAGCGACCCGTCGCCTCGTACGGCTCGCGCGGCAGCAGGGCCGGGAAGTGCACCTCCTGCGCACCGGCGGCGGCCATCTCCTCGCGCACGACGGCCTCGACCTTGGCGAGCACGCGCAGGCCGAGCGGGAGCCAGGTGTAGATGCCGGGAGCGGCGCGGCGGATGTACCCCGCGCGCACGAGGAGGCGGTGGCTGGCGACCTCGGCATCGGCGGGGTCCTCGCGCAGCGTACGGACGAACAGCGTGGACAGACGCAGGAGCATGGGTCGAAGCCTAGTTGTCCGACGGGGCCGCGGCGGACGCCCGGGTGGGCGCCACGGTCGAGAGGTGGCCGGTTCGCGACGCGTCCCGGCGCCGAGCGCGGGACGCGGGCGGTCGGGGTGCGCCACGATGGACCCGTGCCCGAGCTCCCCGAGGTCGAGGCGCTCGCCGCGTTCCTGCGCGAGCGCGCGGTCGGCCGCACCGTCACGGCCGTCGGCGTCGGCGACATCGCCGCGCTCAAGACGTTCCGCCCCCCGCCCGACGCGCTCGTCGGCGGGACCGTCGTGGACGCCTCGCGGCACGGCAAGTGGCTCGACCTGCTCGTCGCGACGCCGACGGGCGAACCCGTGCACCTGGTGTGGCACCTGTCGCGCGCGGGCTGGGTGCGCTGGTCCGACTCCCTGGCGACCACGCCGGTGCGCCCGGGGCGCTCGCCGCTCGCGCTGCGCGTGCGGCTCGACGACGGCTCGGGGTTCGACCTCACCGAGCAGGGCACGCGCAAGCGGCTCGCGGTACACGTCGTCGAGGACCCGCACGACGTGCCGCAGATCGCGTCGCTGGGCGTCGAGCCGCTGTCGCCGGAGTTCACGCGCGAGCGGTTCGGCGAGCTCGTCGCGGCGCGCAACCAGCAGGTCAAGGGGCTGCTGCGCAGCCAGGACACGATCGCAGGGATCGGCAACGCGTACTCGGACGAGATCCTGCACGCGGCGCGCACGTCGCCGTTCACGCTCACGGGCAAGCTGACCGACGAGCAGGTCGACGTGGTCTACGCCGCGATCCGCGACGTGCTCGCGCAGGCCGTCGCCGAGGCCTCCGGCAAGCCCGCCGCCGAGCTCAAGGACGCCAAGCGGCGCGGCATGCGCGTGCACGGGCGGACGGGAGCGCCGTGCCCGGGCTGGGACGGGACGCCCTGCGGCGACACCGTGCACGAGGTCTCGTTCGCGGACTCGTCGTTGCAGTACTGCCCGACGTGCCAGACCGGCGGCAAGCCGCTCGCCGACCGCCGCCTGTCCAAGCTCCTGCGGTAGCCCGGCGTGCAGCCGGCGGGAGCAGCGGCGCGGCGACAACAGTGACGCGCGAGCTAGAACAGCACGGTGGCGTACGAGCCGACCTGCCGGAACCCGACCGCGCGATAGGCCGCGATGGCGCGCGCGTTGTAGTCGTTGACGTACAGCGAGACGACCGGTGCCACCTGCTGACGCGCGAGCTCCACGACCGCCGCCATGCCGTGCTCGGACAGCCGCAGGCCACGGCTCCCCGGCTCGACCCACACGCCCTGGACCTGCGCCACTCCCCCGGCGACCGCCCCGAGCTCGGCCTTGAACGTGACCCGCGGGACGCCGGCCGCATCGGGGTCCATCCGGACGAACGAGCGCCCCTGCTCGATCAGCGAGCGCACGCGCGTCTCGTAGGGGCCACGCGGCCCGCTCGCGGGCGAGTAGCCGACCTCCTCGGTGAACATCGCGATGCACGCGGGCAGGACGGTGTCGAACTCGTCGGGCAGCGACCGGCGCACGGCCGGGTCGACCGCGCGCGTCGGGGTGTGGTCGATCACCATCGACGGCTGGTCGTGCCGCACCTCGCGCACGCCCGGCCAGACGGTGCGCAGCCGGTCCCACAGCCCGAGCACGGCCGGGGCGGGCCCGACGATCGACGAGCAGCGACGGCCCTGGCGTGCCGCGGTGGTCGCGAACGCGTCGAGCGCGTCGCACACCACCGCCGGGTCGTTCACCGGGACGACCGGCACCATGTTGGCGCCTGCCCAGCAGATGGCCACGAGCGCACCGCCGTGCTCGTAGCCCCAGAGGGAACCGCCCGTCGCGCCGAGCCTCGTCGCCCGGGCGTGCTCCAGGCGAGCCGTCGCCAGGACCGAGCCGACCGGGTCGAGGGCGCACACGTCCAGCGCCGCCCCGAGGTCCACGTCGTCGAGGACACGTGCCCCGGGTCGCCGGTCGAGCAACGTCGCACGCCGCGAGCCCATGGGGGGATTGTGCCCCACGGAACCGGGCGGCGCGTCACGGACTCGCGTCCGACTTCGCGGCTCGTGCCCGGTCAGCCGACCGTCACCACCGGGCTCGACTGCCCACCCTCGGCGGGCTCCATCGACTCGGCGATGCGCATCGCCTCCTCGATCAGCGTCTCGACGATCTGCGACTCGGGCACGGTCTTGACGACCTCGCCCTTGACGAAGATCTGCCCCTTGCCGTTGCCGGACGCGACGCCGAGGTCCGCCTCGCGGGCCTCGCCCGGGCCGTTCACGACGCAGCCCATGACGGCGACGCGCAGCGGCACCTCGAGCCCCTCGAGCCCGGCCGTCACGCGCTCGGCGAGCGTGTAGACGTCCACCTGGGCGCGCCCGCACGACGGGCACGAGACGATCTCCAGCTTGCGGGGCCGCAGGTTGAGCGACTGCAGGATCTGGATGCCGACCTTGACCTCCTCGACGGGGGGCGCGGACAGCGAGACCCGGATCGTGTCGCCGATGCCCTTGCTCAGCAGCGCGCCGAACGCCGTCGCGGACTTGATCGTCCCCTGGAACGCCGGGCCGGCCTCGGTGACGCCGAGGTGCAGCGGCCAGTCACCTCGCTCGGAGAGCAGCTCGTAGGCGCGCACCATGACGACGGGGTCGTTGTGCTTCACCGAGATCTTGAAGTCGTGGAAGTCGTGCTCCTCGAACAGCGACGCCTCCCACACGGCCGACTCGACGAGGGCCTCGGGGGTCGCCTTGCCGTACTTCGCGAGCAGGCGCGGGTCGAGCGAGCCCGCATTGACGCCGATCCGCAGGCTCACACCTGCGTCCGCGGCGGCGCGTGCGATCGCCCCTACCTGGTCGTCGAACTTGCGGATGTTGCCCGGGTTGACGCGGACCGCGGCGCACCCGGCGTCGATCGCGGCGAACACGTACTTGGGCTGGAAGTGGATGTCGGCGATCACCGGGATCTGCGACTTGCGCGCGATCGCGGGCAGCGCGTCGGCGTCGTCCTGGCTCGGCACGGCGACGCGCACGATGTCGCAGCCGGCGGCCGTCAGCTCGGCGATCTGCTGCAGCGTCGCGTTGATGTCGGTGGTCGGCGTGGTCGTCATCGACTGCACGCTCACCGGAGCGTCACCGCCGACGTCCACCTTGCCGACTCGGATCTTGCGGGTGGGACGTCGCGGCGCCAGCACGGGCGCGGGCGCCTCGGGCATGCCCAGGGAGATCGGTACGCTCACGCGCTCATCATCCCACCTGCGCGCCGAGGTATCGGCGGCCACGCCCGGGTGCACGGCGGACGCGCACGCGATCCCCACACGATCCGCGTGCGGGGACGGCTCAGCGGGCCCGGATCTCCGCGCGCCGGGCGAGCACGAGCCGGTCGAGCAGGTCGTCGGGCACGGGGTGGTCCGACGAGAAGCGCACCGTGCCCTTGGACAGCGAGAACCCCGCGAGCTCGTCGCGCACCGTGTCGAGCGCGCCGGGGCTGAACGGGTACAGCCCGATGTGCGTCTTGGCCACCATCACCGACAGCAGCGGCTTGCCGTCGAGCACGAGCGCGGGCATCCCGTAGCCGACGCCGTCGCTCGCCTCCGGGACGAGCGCCCGCGCGCGGGCGTAGACGTGCTCGACGCACGCGCGCTCCGGCGCGGGCAACGACTCGAGGTACTCCGTCAGCTCGGTCACCGGACGCACGCTACGCCTGCGTGGCGACGCGGGGCTCGGGATCGCGCACGGGCGATCAGGTGATGGTCACCGGGTTCACGATGTCGGCGTACACGAGCAGCAGACCCATCGCCCCGAGCACGACGAACACGCTGTACGCGAGCGGCACGAGCTTGGCCGAGTCGAACGGACCGGGTCGGGGCGCCTTGCGCAGCCTGGCGACCTGACGCCGCGCGCCCTCCCACAGCGCCGCGGCCACGTGCCCGCCGTCGAGCGGCGGCAACGGGATCAGGTTGAACACGAACAGCGCGATGTTCAGGCTCGCCAGCATCTCGAGCAGCCCTGCGAGGCGCACGCTCCAGTCGATCCCCGTGCCCTCGACCGACGCGATCTCACCGGCGAACCGTCCCACGCCGACGATCCCGATGATCGAGTCCGTGCCGCGCTCCTGGCTCCCGAACGTGGTCTGCACCAGGTCGACCATGCGCGCCGGGAGCGTCGCGACGACCGTCGCGGTCTGCCACGTGCGCTCGGCCACCACGCGTGGCACCTCGGCGACGCTCGTCGCCTCGCGCACCGTCGTCGGCGAGACCCCGAGGAACCCGACCGGCACCGTGACGGGCTCGCCGTCGTCGTCGAGGACCGGGTTGCCGTCCGCGTCGTACGAGGGCCGCTGCGCGACCACCGGGGTCACGGTGAGCTCGACAGGGCTCCCGTCCCGCTCGACGACGACGGGAGTCGCCTCGCCGCCCGAGGCACGGATCAGCGTCGTCAGCTCGTCCCACGAGCTCACGTCCGTGCCGTCCCAGCTCACGACCGTGTCGCCGGGGCGCAGGCCCGCGGCAGCCCCCGGCGCGGGCTCGTCGGCGTCCGTGCACTGTCGGTCGGACGCGTCACCCGCGGGGATCACGCACTGCGAGACCGTGCTCAAGGTCGTGGTCGTCGCGGGGACGCCGAAGCCGAGCAGCACGATCGCCAGCAGGACGAACGCGATGAGCAGGTTCATCACCGGGCCGCCGAGCATCACGACGAGCTTCTTGGGCGTCGACAGCCGGTAGAACGCCCGGCCGTCCTCGCCCTCGCGGATCTCCGACGCGCTCGCGTCACGCGCGTCCTGCGCGAGGCGACCCGCCCAGGTGCGCGCGGCCGGGTGCCCGACCGCCTCGGCCGGTGCGTACATCCCGACCAGCCGCACGAAGCCGCCCAGCGGGATCGCCTTGAGGCCGTACTCCGTCTCGCCCTTGGTGCGCGACCACAGCGTCGGGCCGAAGCCGACGAAGTAGTGGCTCACCCGCACGCCGAACCTCTTGGCGGGCACCATGTGGCCCACCTCGTGCAACGCGATCGATGCGAGCAGCACGACCACGGCGATCAGCACGCCGACCAGGTACGCCACGCCATCCTCCTTCGGTGCCCGCCGGAGCCGGACCGGCGCGCACGGGGGCACCATCTTGCCCCGAGAACCTGAGGTTCCGCTGTGACCGGGAGCGCATGCGTGGCGAGTTGTCCCCGGCACGCGCGCCGGGGAGCATCGGCGTGTGAGCCCGCTGCCCCGCACCCGTTCGATCGACAGCCCCGACGACCCCGCGCCGTGGGCGGACGCCGACGCCGCGCCCCGCGCGCCGCTCGACGGCGACACGACCGCCGACGTCGTCGTGGTCGGCGCGGGCCTGACGGGGCTGTGGAGCGCGTACTACCTGCTCGAGTCCGACCCGTCGCTCGACGTCGTGCTCGTCGAGTCCGGGGTCACGGGCCAGGACGAGCGCGGGCTCGGCGGGTGTTCGGCGCGAGTGGGTCTCGACGGCGACGCGCTCGCCCGCAGGTGGGGCGCGCCCGCGGCGGTCGAGGCACGCGCGATCCTGCGCGACGCGGTCGTGGAGGTCGGGGGCGTCGCCGCGGTCGAGCAGGTGGACTGCGGGTTCGCCTTCGGCGGCGAGGTGCTCGTCGCGGCCGACGACGTGGCGCTCGCACGTCTCGAGCGGGAGGCCGCCGCGGCCGTGCGCTGGGGCGACGAGACCCACGTGCTCGACGCGACCGGTCTGCGCGCGCACGTGCAGATCGGCGACGCGCTCGGCGGCACCTGGTCCCCCGAGGCCGCGCGCGTCGACCCGGG
>NZ_LFKW01000049.1:0-6067 GCF_001040865.1 Cellulomonas sp. A375-1
AGGAACGCCGTGACGCACTGCTCGTTGGCCGCGTTGTACACCGCCGGGTGCGTCGCGGACGCCGCGACTGCCCTCCGCGCCAGCCGGACCGCGCCGAACGTCTCCTCGTCGAGAGGCTCGAACGTCCAGGCCGTCGGGCTGGTCCAGTCGCACGCGGCGGCCACGTCGTCGAGCCGGTCGGGCCAGGACAGGCCGAGCGCGATCGGGAGCCGCATGTCGGGCGGCGACGCCTGCGCGATGGTCGAGCCGTCGACGAACTGGACCATCGAGTGCACGACCGACTGCGGGTGCACGACGACGTCGATCCGGTCCGCGGGGACGCCGAACAGCAGGTGGGCCTCGATGAGCTCGAGTCCCTTGTTCATCAGCGTGGCGGAGTTCACCGTGACCACGGGTCCCATCGCCCACGTGGGGTGCGCGAGAGCCTGTTGCGGGGTCACCGTCTTCACGTCGTCGGTCGCCCAGCCGCGGAACGGCCCGCCCGACGCCGTCAGCACGAGCCGCGCGACCTCACGCGACGCGCCCGACCGCAGCGCCTGCGCGATCGCCGAGTGCTCGGAGTCGACGGGCACGATCTGGTCGGGACGGACCGCGGCCTCGTGCACGAGGGCACCGCCGACGACGAGGGACTCCTTGTTCGCGAGGGCGAGCGTGCTGCCGGCCCGCAGCGCCGCGAGCGTCGGCCGCAGGCCGACCGACCCGGTGATGCCGTTCAGCACGACGTCGGCGCCGACCCCCGCGAGCTCGGTCGTGGCGTCCGGACCGGCGAGCACCTCGACGGCACCGGCGCCGGCCGCGTCGAGCGCTGCACGGACCGCGTGCACCGCTCTCTCGTCGGCCACCGCGACCGTCCGCGCGCCGGATGCGACCGCCTGGGTCGCGAGCAGCACCGGGTCGCCCCCGCCGGCGGCCAGGCCGACGACCTCGAACGCCTCCGGGTGCCGCGCGAGCACGTCGAGCGCCTGCGTGCCGATCGACCCCGTGGAGCCGAGCAGGACCACGCGCCGGGGGCCGTCGCCCGTCGTCGTCATCGAGGTGGTCACTCGACGCCGAGCAGCACCTCGACGGCGCGCGCGAGGAAGGCGTCCACCGCGGGCTCGCCGTATGCGCTGCGGCCCTTGCGGCGTCGGAACGTGGCCGAACGGATCTCGCCCGACGTGAGGGGCGCACCCTTGTCGAAGTAGGCGACGAGGCGGTGGCACAGCGCGTCGACGTCCGCGGGCTCGTAGCCCTGCTCGCGGCCCTCGGGCGGCGCGAAGCGATCCCCGTCAGGCCGACCGAGGCGCCCGTACAACGTGCGCGCCTGCTCGCCGAGCTGCGCCATCCACCCCTGCTGACCGTGCTGCGCGACGTACTCGGCCCGCGCACGCGCCACGAACGCCGACTCCAGGCGGTCGAGCGCCGCGTCGACGGCCGCCGTCGCGTACCCGCCACGGACGACCTCGAACCCGACCCGCCGCACGTCCTTGGCCGCGAGAGCGGCCGCCGGACCCTTCTCGTAGAGCGAGCGTGCGTGCTCGAAGAACTCGTCCACCTCGGCCGGGTCGTAGCCCGAACGCAGACCGGACACCGTTCGGAACATCCCGTCGCTCACTCGTCCTCCTCCGCGGCGAGCTGGCCGCACGCACCGTCGATGTCGCTGCCGCGGGTGTCCCGGATCGTCGTCGGGATCCCGTGCGCACGCAAGCGTGCCACGAACTCCTGCTCGACCCGGGGATCGCTCGCCGTCCACTTGGAGTTGGGCACCGGGTTGAGCGGGATCGGGTTGCAGTGCACCCAGCCCTTGCCGCGCGCGTTGAGCTTCTCGCCCAGCAGGTCCGCGCGCCACGCGTGGTCGTTGATGTCCTTGATCAGGGCGTACTCGATCGACACGCGGCGACCGGTGACCTCGAAGTAGTGGTGCGCGGCGTCGAGCGCCTCGTCGACGTCCCAGCGCGTGTTGACGGGCACGAGCTCGCTGCGCAGCTCGTCGTCCGGGGCGTGCAGCGACAGCGCGAGCGTCACCGGGATGCCCTCGTCGGCAAGCTTGCGCATCGCCGGGACCATGCCGACCGTCGAGACCGTGACGTTGCGCGCGGACAGGCCGAGACCGTCGGGGGCGACGAGCGTGCGGACCGTGGCCATGATCGCCTTGTAGTTCGCGAGCGGCTCGCCCATCCCCATGAAGACGACGTTCGACAGGCGCGTCGGACCGCCCGGGACCTCACCGGCCTGGAGCGCACGCGCCGCCTCGCGCACCTGCTCGACGATCTCCGCGGTCGACAGGTTGCGCGTGAGGCCCATCTGGCCCGTGGCGCAGAACGCGCACGCGAGACCGCAGCCGGCCTGGCTCGAGATGCACAGCGTCGTGCGGTTCGAGTAGCGCATCAGCACCGACTCGACCTTGGCGTTGTCGAAGAGGTGCCACAGCGTCTTGACGGTCGTGCCGCCGTCCGCGGTCTGCGTGCGGACGTTCGTCAGCAGGCGGGGGAACAGCGCCTCGACGAGCTTGTCGCGGCTCGCCGCCGGCAGGTCGGTCATCGCCGCGGGATCCGCCGTCAGGTGCGTGAAGTAGTGCGTCGCGAGCTGCTTGGCCCGGAACGGCTTCTCCCCCAGCTCCGTGACCGCTGCGACTCGCTCGTCGGGGGTCAGGTCGACGAAGTGCCGCGGCGGCTTGCCGCGCGGACCGCGCACGGGAGAGGACAGGTCCAGTCGGACGGGGGTGGCAGGCACGAGAGCTCCTTGGGGGCGTGCTCAGAACGCGAGAGGCGCGGGCTGGAGCAGCGCGAGGATGAGATAGACGGCAGGCGCCGTGAGCAGCAGCGAGTCGAGCCGGTCGAGGACACCGCCGTGGCCCGGGACGAGCCGGCCCATGTCCTTGAGCTCGAGGTCGCGCTTGAGCATGGACTCCGCGAGGTCGCCGAGCGTCGCGCTGACGACGGTCGCGAGCCCGAGGAAGACCCCCACGAGCGGCTCGCCGTCGAACGCCACCTGGACGCTCACGACTCCCACGACGCACGCGAGCACGACGGACCCGGCCAGGCCCTCCCACGACTTCTTGGGGCTGACCGACGGCGCGAGCGGGTGGCGCCCGAGCAGCACGCCGACCGCGAAGCCACCCGTGTCGCTCGCGACGACGAGCAGCACGAACACCATCACGCGCGCCGGGCCGTCCGGCTCGGCGAGCATGAGCATCACGAAGCCCGCGAGGAACGGCAGATAGGCGGCCGCGAACGCACCGCCGACGATGTCGCGCAGCGCGCGGTCACCGCTCCCGTCGAGCACGCGCCACACCATGACGCCGCCGACCGTGAGCATGAACGAGACGAAGAGCGCTTCAGCCCCGGCCGTGTAGGCCGAGACCAGGATGCCGACCGCCCCGACGAGGAGCGGCAGCAGGGGAAGGTGGATCGAGCGGCGCGTGAACGCCTGCGCCAGCTCCCAGAGGCCGGCGCACACCGCCAGGACCGCCAGGACGACGAACGCCTCCTTGCGGATGAACAGCGCCGCGACCACGGCCGCGAGCAGGCCGAGGCCGACCGTGATCGCGACCGGGAGGTCGCGTCCCGGTCGCGTCTTGCTGGGGGCAGCGAGCTGAGTCATCAGACCTCGAGGAGCTCTGCCTCTTTGGCCACGAGGAGGTGGTCGATCTGGTCGACGTGCTTCTTCGTGAGCGACTCGAGCTCCTTCTCCGCGCGGGCGACCTCGTCCTCGCCGGCCTCACCGTCCTTGACGATGCGGTCGAGCTCCTCCTTGGCGCGGCGACGGATCGAGCGCACCGCGATGCGGGCGTCCTCGGCCTTGTGCTTCGCGAGCTTGACGAAGTCCCGGCGTCGCTCCTCCGTGAGGGCGGGCAGCACGACGCGGATGACGTTGCCGTCGTTCGTCGGGTTCACGCCCAGGTCCGAGTCGCGCAGCGCCTTCTCCACCGCGGTGGTCGACGACTTGTCGAACGGCGAGACCAGGATCGTGCGCGCCTCGGTGACGTTGAACGACGCCAGCTGCTGCAGCGGCGTCGGGGCGCCGTAGTAGTCGACGAAGATCTTGGAGAACATCGCGGCGTTGGCGCGGCCGGTACGGATGGTGCCGAAGTCGTCCTTGGCGACCTCGATCGCCTTGTCCATCTTCTCCTCGGCTTCGAAGAGCGTCTCGTCGATCACCGGTGCTCCTTGCTCTGCGTGTCGTGGGTGGCGTCCGGGTGTCGAACTGCCTGGTGGTGCGTGGTCGGGCTCGCGTCCGTCGGGCGGAGCTGCGAGGCTGCGGCGTCCTGGTGGCGCTCGCGCCCCGGCACTGCTCGGGCCGGCTCAGCTCGCGGTGACGATCGTGCCGATCTTCTCACCCTGCAGGACGCGCGTGACGTTTCCCGCGCCCTCGAGTCCGAAGACCTGCATCGGGACGTCGTTGTCGCGGGCCAGCGACAACGCCGTCTGGTCCATGACGCCGAGGTCGCCGACGATCGCGTCGGTGTAGGTGAGCCGGTCGAGGCGACGCGCGTCCGGGTCGCGGCGCGGGTCCGCGCTGTACACGCCGTCCACGCCGTTCTTGCCCATCAGCACCTCCTGGCAGTGCGTCTCCAGGGCGCGCTGCACGCAGACGGTGTCGGTCGAGAAGTACGGCATGCCGGCCCCTGCGCCGAAGATGACGACGCGGCCCTTCTCCAGGTGCCGGATCGCCCGCAGCGGGATGTACGGCTCGGCGACCTGACCCATCGTGATGGCGGTCTGCACGCGGGTGCTGACGCCGGCCTGCTCGAGCAGGTCCTGCAGCGCGAGGCAGTTCATGACGGTGCCCAGCATGCCCATGTAGTCCGCGCGTGCGCGGTCCATGCCGCTGTCCGCGAGCTCGGCGCCGCGGAAGAAGTTGCCGCCGCCGACGACGATCGCGACCTCGACCCCGCTGCGCACCGCCACCGCGATCTCCTCGGCGACCCGACGGATCACGTCGACCGCGAGGCCGACGGCGCCACCGCCGAACGCCTCGCCGGAGAGCTTGAGCAGGACCCGCCGAGCGGGGACCACGCGGGTCGGATCGGTCGTGGGGTCCGGGCTCACTACGCCTCCTGGGCGGTCGGCAACGTCCTGCGTACGCCGGTGGCCCCGGCCATGGGCCGGGGCCACCGTACGGGTGGTGGGATCAGGCTCCCACGCGGAAGCGCACGAACGCCGACAGCGTGCCGCCGGCCTCCGTGAGCACCTGGCCGACCGACTTCTTCGGGTCCTTGGCGAACGGCTGGTCGAGCAGCACGTTCTCCTTGAAGAACCCGTTCAGACGACCCTCGACGATCTTCGGGAGCGCACCCTCGGGCTTGCCCTCGTTGCGCGCCGTCTCCTCGGCGATCTTCCGCTCGCTCTCGACGGTGTCCGCGGGGACCTCGTCGCGCGAGAGGAACTGCGGCGAGTAGGCCGCGATGTGCGTCGCGATGTCGCGCGCCACCGAGGCACCCGCCGCGTCCGTCGCCACGAGCACGCCGACCTGCGGGGGCAGGTCCTTGCTGACCTTGTGCAGGTAGACCTCGACGTGCTCGCCGGCCACGCGGGCCAGACGACGCACGACGATGCGCTCGCCGAGCGTGGCCGCGGTCTCGTCGACGATGTTCTGGACGGTCGTGCCCTCGAACTCGGCCGACGTCAGCGCGTCCGCGTCACGGGCGCCCGTGGCGACCGCAGCGGCCAGCACGCGCTCCGCGAGCGAGATGAACGGCTGGCTCTTCGCCACGAAGTCCGTCTCGGAGTTGACCTCGACCAGCACGCCGGTCTGACCCTCGCCGTCGGCCGTGGGGCCGACGTGCGCGGCGACCAGGCCGTCCGAGGCGGAGCGACCCTCACGCTTGCCGACGCCCTTGAGGCCCTTGACGCGGATGATCTCGAGCGCCTTCTCGGCGTCGCCCTCCGCCTCCTCGAGCGCCTTCTTGACGTCGAGCATGCCGGCGCCGGTCTTCTCGCGCAGGTCCTTGATGTCCTGGAGCGAGTAGTTCGCCATCAGTGGTGTCCGTTCTTGTCGATGGAGCTGTCTGCGGACGTGCGGTGAGCTCAGGCCTCGTCGGCCGGCGCGTCGACCGCGGGGGCCTCGGCGGCGGGCGCCTCGGCGG
>NZ_LFKW01000050.1:0-11309 GCF_001040865.1 Cellulomonas sp. A375-1
CGAGGTCCGCGACATCCACGTCGGTCAGCGGCGGGATCCCGTACGCGACGTCGCCCAGCAGGTCGGACGCGTCGCCCGCGAGCCCGACGCTGATGACCGGCCCGTACAGCGGGTCCTCGACCGAGCGCACGACGCACGACGAGCCGCGCGGCGCCATGGCCTGCACCTCGAGCGGTGCAGCGCCGGGCTCGCTCTGGTGCCCGGCGGCCAGCGCGAGCACCTCGACGACGTCCGCCCGCAGCTCGGTCTCGTCCGCGACGTCGAGCCGGACGCCCCCGAGGTCGGCGCGGTGGCGCAGCGCGGGCGCCGTCGTCTTGAGCGCCACCGGGTACCCGATGGCCCGCGCCGCGGCGACCGCCTCGTCGGCGTCGTGCACGGGCGCCGACGGCAGCACGTGCACGCCGACCGACGCGAGCAGCCGGCCCGACTGCTCGGCCGAGAGGACGACCTGCGACTGCCCGGCGAGCCAGTCGCGCACCAGGCGGGCAGCACCGCGCAGGTCGGTGCCGTCGGGGTGCAGCGGTCGACCGTGGTCGCGCGTCCGCCAGGTCGCGTACCGCGCGGCGTGCCCCAGGGCGAGCGCGGCGTCCTCGGGCGTCGCGTAGGCGGGAACGGTGCGCGGCACGCCGTCCAGGTCGGGCGCCGTGAGCTCGTCGGTCACGCCGCGGAGGCCGAGCACGCACGCGACGACGGTCTTGCCGCTGGCCGCCGCCGCGCGCGCCACGACGCGACCGAACCGCGGGTCCGGTCCCCCGACGGTCGGGATCCGCACGACGATCGCCGCGTCGACGTCCGGAGCCTCGATCGCCTCGCGGATCAGGGACTCGGAGACCTCGTCGTCCGCGTCCTCGGGCAGCACCTGGGCCCCGACGACCACGAGACCCGCCGTGGCCGCCGCCTCCGCGACGAACGTCGCGCCCGACGACGAGCTCCCCACCACGGCGACGCGACGCCCGGCGGGCAGCGGCTGCAGCGCGAGCACCTGCGCGACGTCGAAGAGCTGATGGGTGTTCTCGACCCGGATCACGCCCGACTGACGCATGAGCTCGTCGACCGCGCGCGCAGGCGCCTGCGTCGCCCGCACCGCGTGCCCCGGGGGCACGACCTGGCCCGAGCGGCCCGCGGTGAGGACGATCACGGGCTTGGTGAGCGCGAGCCGGCGCGCGACGCGGGAGAACTTGCGCGGGTTGCCGATCGACTCGAGGTAGAGCCCGACCACGTCGGTCCCCTCGTCGTCCGCCCAGAACTGCATGAGGTCGTTGCCCGAGACGTCGGCCCGGTGCCCTGCCGAGACGAACTCGGCGAGGCCCAGACCGCGCCTGCGCAGGGCGTCGAGGAGCGGGACCGCGAGCGCGCCCGACTGGCTGAACAGCCCGATCCTGCCGGGCCGCGGCAGGTCGTCCGCGAGCGAGGCGTTGAGCGCACCGTCCGGTCGCCACGAGACGACGCCGTACGACGCAGGACCGATCAGGCGCATCCCGGCGCGGTGCGCGGCGGCCAGTACGGCACGCTGCAGCTCGAGCCCGTGCGGACCCGTCTCGGCGAAGCCCGCGGTCAGGAGCACGACGGCGCGGGCTCCCGTCGGCGCGATCGCGCGCACGACCGCGAGCGCTGACGCGGCCGGGACGGCCAGCACCGCCAGGTCCACGGGTCCGTCGACGCCCGCGAAGGCCCCGGCGATCGCGGCGGCTGTCGCGTGCTCGTCACCGGCCTCGGCGCCTTCCGCGGCGGCGCCGTCAGCACCGCCGTCGGCCGCCGGAACCTCGCCGCTCGGGTCGAGATCCGTACCGACGGACTGCACGCGCACGTGCGAGTCGGCGAGCGCGAGGTGCGCCAGGACCTTGCGCGCCATGCCGAGGTGCAGCGGGCGGGGCGGCGGCGCGCCGGGCAGCACCGGTCCGACGACGAGCACCGAGCGCGCCCCGAGCACCGCGCGCATCGACCGCGCCTCCGCCCGGTGCTCGCGGTCGGCCATGACCGCGAACGACCGGTCCGTCGGGTCGATGTCGAACGCGAGCGAGACGACGCCGTCCTCGGCGTGCTGCCGCACCTCGTAGCCCGCGTCGCGGAACACCGAGATCATGCGGCCGTTCTGCGGCAGGACCTCGGCGACGAACCGCCGCACGCCACGCTCCCGCGCGGCGGCGGCGAGGTGCTCGAGCAGCACCGAGCCCAGTCCCCGCCCCTGCTGGGCGTCCGCGATGTTGAAGGCGACCTCGGCCTCGTCCTCGTTGACCCGGTCGTACCGCGCCACGCCGATGATCCGGTAGCCGACCGGGCCGTCGTCGTCCGCGGTCGCCACCAGCGCGACCCGCTCGTCGTGGTCGACGTGCACGAGGCGCTGCAGGTCACGCTCGGGCAGCCGCTCGAGGTGCGCGAAGAACCGCAGGTAGGTGGACCGCTCGGACTGCGCGACGTGGAACGCCTGCAACGCGTCGGCGTCCGACGCGCGGATCGGGCGCACGTGCGTCGTCGCGCCGTCGAGCAGGACGACGTCGGCCTCCCAGCCCGCCGGATAGCTGGCGTCCGCGCCCTCGCGGCCCTCGTCGTCCATGCGGCCAGGCTAGCGATCCCGCGCGCCTGGCACGCGGCACCCCGCGCGCGGGCGAGAATGGGCCGGCACCACGACCGCAGCACCCGAGGAGCAGCCCCGCATGGCGCGTCGCCCCGCGACCCCGAACCTTCCGCCCGACGACCTGGTCGAGCGGATCGTCGACATCGACGTCGCGACCGAGATGGAGGGCTCGTTCCTCGAGTACGCCTACTCGGTCATCTACTCGCGCGCGCTCCCCGACGCCCGTGACGGGCTCAAGCCCGTGCAGCGACGCATCCTGTTCCAGATGTCCGACATGGGCCTGCGCCCCGACCGGCCGTACGTGAAGTCGGCGCGCGTCGTCGGCGAGGTCATGGGCAAGCTGCACCCGCACGGCGACTCGGCGATCTACGACGCGATGGTGCGCCTCGCGCAGCCCTTCAGCCTGCGCCTGCCGCTGGTCGACGGTCACGGCAACTTCGGTTCGCTCGACGACGGCCCCGCGGCGCCGCGCTACACCGAGGCACGCCTCGCTCCCGCGGCGATGGCGATGACGACCGACCTCGACGAGGACGTCGTCGACTTCGTCCCGAACTACGACAACAAGCTCCAGCAGCCCGACGTGCTGCCCGCGGCGATCCCGAACCTGCTCGTCAACGGCGCCGCCGGCATCGCGGTCGGCATGGCCACCAACATGGCGCCGCACAACCTCGTCGAGGTCGTCGCCGCAGCGCGCCACCTCGTGATGCACCCCGACGCGACGCTCGATGACCTCGTGCGGTTCGTGCCCGGCCCGGACCTGCCGACGGGCGGCAAGATCGTCGGCCTCGACGGCGTGCGCGACGCCTACCGCACGGGGCGCGGCGCCTTCCGCACGCGCGCCACCGCGCGCGTCGAGAACGTCACCGCGCGCCGCAAGGGCATCGTCATCACCGAGCTGCCCTACATGGTCGGGCCCGAGAAGGTGATCGAGAAGATCAAGGAGGGCGTGCAGTCCAAGAAGCTCTCCGGGATCGCCGACGCGGTCGACCTCACGGACCGCGCGCACGGTCTGCGGCTCGTCATCGAGGTCAAGTCGGGCTTCGACCCCGACGCCGTCCTCGAGCAGCTGTACCGCGCCACGCCGCTCGAGGACTCGTTCTCGATCAACAACGTCGCGCTCGTCGAGGGTCAGCCGCGCACGCTCGGCCTGCGCGAGCTGCTCGTCGTGTGGGTCGACCACCGGCTCTCGGTCGTGCGCCGACGATCCCAGTTCCGGCTCGACAAGCGGCTCGAGCGGCTGCACCTGGTCGAGGGCCTGCTGATCGCGATCCTCGACATCGACGAGGTCATCCAGGTCATCCGCACGTCCGACGACGCCGAGGCCGCCCGGGCGCGGCTGCGCTCCGTCTTCGACCTGTCCGAGCCTCAGGCCGAGTACATCCTCGAGCTGCGGCTGCGCCGCCTGACGAAGTTCTCCCGTCTCGAGCTCGAGCGCGAGAAGGAGCAGCTCGAGGCCGAGATCGACGAGCTGCGCGCGATCCTCGCCGACGACCTGCGGCTGCGCACGCTCGTGTCCGACGAGATGGCGCAGGTCGCCGCGACGTACGGCACGCCCCGACGCACGATCCTGCTCGAGTCCGCAGGCGGCTCCGCGGTCACCGGCGCCGCGGCGGCGAAGGGCTCGTCGCGCGCCCCCGCGGTCGCCCTCGAGATCGCGGACACCCCGTGCTGGGCGCTCCTGTCGGGCACGGGCCTGCTGGCGCGCACGGCCACCGACGAGCCGCTCGAGCGCACGCCGGACACGCGCCGGGCCAAGCACGACGTGCTGGCGTCGGTGATCGCGACGACCACCCGCGCCGAGATCGGCGCCGTCACGTCGCGCGGTCGGCTGGTGCGCGTGCCGATGCTCGACCTGCCCGCGCTCCCGCCGACGAACGGCGCGCCGTCGCTCGGCGGTGGCGTCCCGCTCAGCGAGGTCGTGGCGCTCGATCCGGGCGAGCGGGTCGTCGCGCTCGCCTCGCTCGCGCCCGACGCACCGACGCTCGCGCTGGCGACCGCGCAGGGTGTGGTCAAGCGCGTCACCGCGGGCGACGTGCCGAACAACCGGGACGCGTGGGAGGTCATCGGGCTCAAGGACGGCGACGAGGTCGTCGGCGCGAGCCAGGTCACGGACGACGACGAGCTCGTGCTCGTCTCGTCGGACTCCTCGCTGCTGCACTTCGGTGCGACCCAGGTCCGACCGCAGGGCCGTGCCGCGGGCGGCATGGCGGGGATCAAGCTCGCCGCCGGCCAGCGCGTCGTCGCGTTCGCGGGTCTGTCCGCGGCGCAGGCCACCGACGCAGTCGTGGTCACCGTCTCGGGCTCGTCGTCCGCGCTGCCCGGGACGCAGGCCGGCTCGGCGAAGGTCTCGCCGTTCGAGGTCTTCCCCGGCAAGGGCCGCGCGACGGGTGGTGTGCGCTCGCACCGGTTCCTCAAGGGTGAGGACGCGCTCATCCTCGCGTGGGTCGGGCCTGCGCCTGCCTGGGCGTGCGGGTCGGCGGGCCAGCCCGTCGACCTCCCGGCACCCGACCCGCGACGCGACATGTCCGGCACGGCGCTGCACGCGCCGCTGCACGCGATCGGCTGACTCAGACCTCGAGACCGCGGCGGGCGGTGACGAACGCGACCACGTTGTCGCGCTTGGGGGCCTGCGTCTGCGTCTGCGCGGCACTCGCCGCGGGGCGCGTGGCCCGCCGCGCGCGGTTGTCCGACGCGACCGACGCGACGAGCAGCGCCTGGCCGACCGTGTACGTCAGCATGACCCACACGTCCTGACCGGGCAGGTCCCAGCCCGGCACGAACCGGCCGAGCGCGATGAGCGCGTCGGAGACCAGGAACACCGCACCACCCGCGGCCCCGAGCGGTCCGAGCCCGGTCGCCAGCACCGCCATCGCGGTGAGGACCCCGCCGTAGACCGCGACGGGGACCAGGAGCGTCCCGGCGTGAGGGCCGCACAGTGCGACGAGCCCGACGAGCACGCCGGCGTAGACCACGAGCCAGGCGGGCGCCGTGCGCACGACGCTGCGCCGGACGCGCGGCGCGAACGCGACCACGTAGGACACCTGAGCGAGCAGGAAGCACCCGACCATCGCCAGGAACGCCGCGTCGCCGTCGAGCAACCGGGGCGTGAAGTCGCCGAGGAACGACGCGACGAGGCCCCCGAACGCCCAGGTGACGAGGTGCCCGCGTGGCCAGCGGGTCGCGGCCCAGAGAGCACCGGCGAGGGCCGGCATGAGCAGGCACTGCGTCACGTCGGCGAGGACGGCGGCGTCCGCGAGCAGCGCACCCAGGTGCACGACGACGAGCACGACGTAGCCGACGGACCACCAGCGCAGCGCGACCGACGAGGGCATCGGGGCGTCCTTCCCGCCGGCGGGCCGGCAGCACGACGGCGGACCTCGTCGTCCGCCCGGCGCGATGCTATCCCGCGGCACCGCGGGCCGGCGACGCCCGGGCAGGCGAGCCCTGACCTGCCCGGGTGCGGCCCCCGCGTCCCCTCAGAGCTCGATCGTGTAGAGCGTCGAGCGGTGGAACGGAGCGAACCCGAGGGAGGTGTACAGGCCCAGCGCCCCGGACAGGTTCTCGGTGTCGACGCCGATCTCGGCGTACTCGATCCCGTCCGCCCGCAACCGCGCCATGACGCCCGCCAGGAGCGCGGGGGCGATCCCCCGGCGCCGCCAGGCAGGACGGACCCCGAGCAGCTCGACGTAGCCCGAGCTGTGCCCCGCGATCTCCCAGTCCTGCTCGTACCGGCCCGAGAGGAGATATGCCGCGACCTCACCGGTCGTGTCGTCGACCGCGAGCAGGCTCCACGGCGGGGCGAACTGGCTGCGCCCGCTGCGCCACGCCTCGGCGGTCTGCGGCTCGCTGCCCCAGTGCGACGCGAACGACTCGTTGTGCGCGAGGCGCACGTCGTCGTCGCGGTCCTCGCTCCACGCCACGACGCTCACGCCCTGCGGGGCCGGCACCTGCGGGAGCGCGACGTCGAGCGGACGCCGCAGCTCGGAGTACACGCGGATCGGCGCGAGCCCGGCCGCTCGGAGCAGGTCGATCGACGCCGCCGCCTGCTCGGAGGCGAACGCGCCGATCCGCCCCGGCACGTCCTTGCCCGTGGCCGCCAGGACCTGTCGCGCGCGGTCGATCTGCCAGGCCAGCACGTCGCGCCCGATCCCCCGTCCGCGCCACTGCGGGTCCACGCCGCCCTCGAGGAACGTCCGCACCGTGGTCGTGTCACCCGGCGGCTGCGTCACCTGGGCCCACGCGCGCAACGCGCCGGACGGGTCCAGCCCCCCGAGCGTGTCACGCGCCGGGTCCTTCCAGTCGCCGTCGAACTTCTCGGCGACCTCGTCCTGCGACGTGCGGAACGGCTCCCCGTCCGCCTCCTCGATCTGGGTGACGAGCCGCGTGAGGTCGGGGACGTCGTCGAGCGTGAGGGCGCGCCAGGCGAGCCCGTGGGCCTCGGAGGGACGCCGTGCCTCGGCCGGCGGCTGTGCCCGCTCGGCGATGGGCGACGTCGTCAGGGCGGTCTGGTCGGCGGCAGGCATGCGCCCATGCTCCGACGACCCTCCGGGCGCAGGCAACGGCAATTGCCCGCCCACGCCGGTATGCGTGCGGTCGAGCCCCCCGTCAGACGTCGATGCGGCTGCGGTCCAGCCCGTGCGCCCCGGCGACGATGAAGTCCTTGCGCGGCGCGACGTCCGAGCCCATGAGCAGCTCGAAGACCTCTTCGGCGCGCTGGGCCGCGTCGACGGTCACGCGACGCAGCGTGCGGAACCGCGGGTCCATGGTCGTCTCCGCGAGCTGATCGGCGTCCATCTCACCGAGGCCCTTGTACCGCTGGATGTCGTCCTTGTACTTCTTCCCGGCCTTGTCGAGCTTCTTGAGCGTCGCCGCGAGCTCGGTCTCGGAGTAGGTGTAGACGTACTTGTCGGCGTCACCCCGCACGCCGCTCAGCTCGATGCGGTGCAGCGGCGGCACGGCCGCGTAGACGCGACCCTCCTCGACGAGCGGTCGCATGTAGCGGAAGAACAGCGTGAGCAGCAACGTCCGGATGTGCGCACCGTCGACGTCGGCGTCGGTCATCAGCACGATCTTGCCGTAGCGCGCCGCCTCGAGGTCGAACGTGCGCCCCGAGCCCGCGCCGATCACCTGGATGATCGCCGCGCACTCGGCGTTCTTCAGCATGTCCGTGATCGAGGCCTTCTGGACGTTGAGGATCTTGCCGCGGATCGGCAGGAGCGCCTGGAAGTCCGACGAGCGCGCGAGCTTGGCCGTGCCGAGCGCGGAGTCGCCCTCCACGATGAACAGCTCGCTGCGGCCCACGTCGTCGATCCGGCAGTCGGCGAGCTTGGCGGGCAGCGAGGACGACTCGAGCGCGTTCTTGCGGCGCGAGATCTCCTTCTGCTTGCGCGCCGACAGGCGTGCGCGCATCTCCCCCACGACCTTGTCCAGCAGCGCCGCGCTGTGCGCCTTGTGCTCGCGCTTGCTCGAGGAGAAGACCGCGCCGAGCTCCTGCTCGACGACCTTCGCGACGATCCCGCGCACGGGCCCGGTCCCCAGGACCTCCTTGGTCTGGCCCTCGAACTGCGGCTCGGACAGGCGGACCGTCAGCACGGCGGTCATGCCGGCGAGCACGTCCTCCTTGTCGATGCGCTCGGTCGCCGCGTCCTTCGCGCTGATCTTCAGGCGACGCGCGTTCGCCTCGACCTGCTTGCGCAGCGTCTTGAGCAGCCCCGCCTCGAAGCCGGCCTGGTGCGTGCCGCCCTTGGGCGTCGAGATGATGTTCACGAACGTGCGCAGCTCGGTCTCGTACCCGGTGCCCCAGCGCACCGCGACGTCGACCTCGCACGTGCGCTGCACCTCGCGCGGGGTCATGTGGCCCTTCTCGTCGAGCACCGGCACCGTCTCGGTGAACGTGCCCGAGCCGGTCAGGTGCCACGTGTCCGTCACGGGCGCGTCGGGCGAGAGGTGGTCGACGAAGTCGACGACACCACCCGTGTGGCAGAACGTCTCCTCGTGCGGGCCGTCGGCGCCCGGGGTGCCGGGCAGGCCGCGCTCGTCGCGCACGACGATCGTCAGGCCGGGCACCAGGAAGCTCGTCTGGCGAGCGCGCGTGACGAGCTCGTCGTACGCGAACACGGCCGACTTCGGGAAGATCTGCCGGTCCGCCCAGTACCGCACGCGCGTCCCGGTCCGGGCCCGCGCCACCTTCCCGACGACCGCGAGCTCCGACCCGGAGACGAACGGCTCGAACGGCGACTCGGGCGAGCGGCCCGCGCGGTCGTCGAACGTCCCGGGCTCGCCGCGGTGGAACGTCATGCGGTGCGTCTTGCCGTCGCGGTCGACCTCGACGTCGAGCCGTGCCGACAGCGCGTTGACGACCGAGGCGCCGACGCCGTGCAGACCGCCCGACGCGCCGTACGAGCCCCCGCCGAACTTGCCACCCGCGTGCAGCTTGGTGAACACGACCTCGACACCCGTCAGGCCCGTCTTCGGCTCGACGTCGACCGGGATGCCGCGCGCGTTGTCACGGACCTCGACCGAGGTGTCGGCGTGCAGCACGACCTCGATGCGGTCGCCGTGGCCACCGAGCGCCTCGTCGACCGAGTTGTCGATGATCTCCCACAGGCAGTGCATGAGGCCGCGGCTGTCGGTCGTGCCGATGTACATGCCGGGTCGCTTGCGGACGGCCTCGAGCCCTTCGAGCACCGAGAGGTGCCGGGCGGTGTAGTCCGAGCGCGAGGAGGTCGTCGTCACGCGTGAGATCGTAGCCGCGCACGCCCACAGACCCTGGCTGCCATGCCGCTCGCGCAGCCGCGCGATCGCGAGGGCGGCGACCGTCGACGGTCGCTGCGACGGGCGCCGCGACGTGCGCCAAAGGTCCCTTGCGTGTCGGCTGCATCACGATCGTGTGACGTTTCCGTACGCGGACAGCGAACCACCCGCTTCCGAGGGGATGGAAAGTGCGGGCTGATGGTTGTATGGAGACGTGACAGCGACAACGACCGAACCGCTCACCGCAGCCGACCGCTGCGACCGCTGCGGTGCCCAGGCCTACGTCCGCGTGGTGCTCCCCGTGGGCGAGCTCCTGTTCTGCGCACACCACGCCCGCGAGCACGCTCCGAAGTTCGCCGAGCTCGCGACGCACGTGCACGACGAGACCGACCGACTGCTCGAGGAGCACGGCGCCGGCGCGGTGCGCTGAGCCCGCCCCACTCGACGACGAGGCCCGGACCGTTCGACGGTCCGGGCCTCGCCTCGTCCCCTCCCGAGACCCTCAGAGCCGGAACACCTCACGAGGGCGTCCGTCGACCAGGTCGACGATCGCCTCCGCGGCCTCGTCCTCCCTCAGGCGGTGCTCGGCCACCAGGCGCGCGAGGTAGCCCGCGTCCAGGCGCCGCGCCATGTCGTGCCGTGCCGGGATCGAGCACAGCGCACGCGTGTCGTCGATGAACCCGCTCGTCCGGGACAGCCCCGCGGTCTCGGTGACGGCCGACCGCCACCGTCGCACCGCGTCCGGTGCGTCGAGGAACCACCACGGCGCACCGACGTACACCGACGGGTAGAAGCCCGCGAGCGGTGCGAGCTCACGGGAGAACGTGCTCTCGTCGAGCGTGAAGAGCACCAGCCTGAGGTTCGGGTGGGTGCCGTACCGCTCGAGCAGCGGCCGCAGCTCGTCGGTGAACGAGCCGCGCAGCGGGATGTCGTGCCCGGTGTCGGGGCCGAACCGGGACAGGGTCGGGCCGTGGTGGCCGCGCCGGACGCCCGGGTGCAGCGTCATGGTCAGCCCGTCGTCGACGGACATGCGCGCCATCTCGAGCAGCATGTGGCGACGCAGTGCCGTCGCACCCGCCGGGTCGATCTCACGTCGCACCGCCCGCGCGTACAGCCGCTCCGCGTCCGCGGCGTCGAGCGCAGCGGTGCCGACGTCCTCGTGGCTGTGGTCCGCCGACACCGCCCCGTGGGCGCGGAAGTGCTCGCGACGCTGCTCCATCGCCAGGACCCAGCCGGCGTACGTGCCGGTGTCGACGCCCGCCGTCGCGCCCAGACGCGTCACGTCGTGGACCCACGCCGACCGGCCCGACTCGAGGTACCGGTCGGGACGGAACGTCGGCAGGACGCGCCCCTCGAAGGTCGGGTCCGCGCTGAGGATCAGGTGCGCGGCGAGGTCGTCGGTGGGGTCGTCCGTCGTCGCCATCACCTCGATGCCGAAGCGACGGAACAGCGCGCGCGGGCGGAACTGCGGCTCCCGCAGGCACGCCGAGATCCGGTCGAAGATCGCGTCGGCCGTGGCCGGGCCGGGCTGCGCCTCGATCCCGAAGACCTCGGCGAGCTCGGACTCGAGCCAGTACCGCACCGGTGTCCCCCGGAAGACCGCCCAGTGCTCGCACAGGTGCCGCCAGGCGCGCCGCGCCGCGTCCTCCGCGAGCGGGCCTTGGCCGACGCCGAGCTCGTCGAGCGCGACGCCCGAGGCGTGCAGGAGTCGCGTGACGTAGTGGTCGGGCGTCAGGAGCAGGCTCGTCGGGTCGGCGAACGGCTCGTCGTCCACCAGCAGCCGCGCGTCGACGTGCCCGTGCGGCGACAGGATCGGCAGGTGCTGCACCTGCTCGTACAGGCGCCGGGCGATGGGCCGCAGCTCCCTCTCGAACGGCAGCAGACGATCGGGGTGCAGCGCTGTCGTGGGCGCCGTGAGCACGCTCATGACTCCTCCTGCTCGGTGCGGTCGCCGGACCACTGGGTGTGGAACGAACCGTCG
>NZ_LFKW01000051.1:0-4410 GCF_001040865.1 Cellulomonas sp. A375-1
CGCGGGTCGGGTCGCCGCCGCGCGCGCCCGTGCCCGCGCGGACCTCGACGACACCGCCGCCCGCGTGCTCGCCTCGAGCGGGCCGGACCACGCGGCGCAGGCCGCGCACAGGGCCGCGCGTGCCGCCGAGTCCTACGCGGGAGCCGGTGCGGTGGCCGACGCGGCCCACGCCTTCTGGCTCGCGGGGCGGCTGCACGACTCCTTGGGCAACGTCGACGACGCGCTCTGGAACCTCGAGTCCGCCGTCGAGGGCTTCGGCATCGCCCGTCAACGCAACCAGCGCACCGAGGCGGCCTCGAGCCTCGTCGCCACCCTGCGCGCTGCCGGTCGCGACGACCGCGCCGAGGAGATCCTGCGCACCCTCACCACGTGACGCGGTGTCGGTGGTGGACGGCAGGATGACGCGGGTGGCTGACGACCTTCCTGAGCTGCTGCTCCCCGACGCGCGCGCGTGGCGCGCCTGGCTCGCCGAGCACCACGCCCAGCCGACCGGGGTGTGGCTCGTCCTGCACAAGAAGGGCGGCACCGTCACCGAGCTGACCTATGTGCAGGCCGTCGAGGAGGCACTGTGCTTCGGCTGGATCGACGGGCAGGGGCGGAGGCGCGACGAGCACAGCAGCTTCCAGCGCATGACCCCGCGCCGCGCGCGCAGCGTGTGGTCGGCGGTCAACGTCGAACGCGTCGCGCAGCTCGAGCGTGACGGTCGGATGCACGACGCGGGGCGCGCGCAGGTCGCCGCCGCGCAGGCCGACGGCCGGTGGGACGCCGCCTACCGCGGCCCGGCGAGCATCGAGATGCCCGACGACCTGGCGCAGGCACTCGACGCAGTGCCCGCCGCCCGGGCGTGGTTCGACGTCCTGACGTCCGCCAACCGCTTCTCGGTGCTGCACCGGATCGGTCAGGCCAAGCGGGCCGAGACCCGGGCCCGGCGCATCGCGACGTTCGTCGCCGACCTCGCCGAGGGCCGCACCCCGTACCCGCAGAAGCGCCGCCCCACCGACTGAGCCCGACCACGCGACCCGCCGCCGCGCCCAGGCGCGCCGACGAGGTCGGCAGTCCCGCGCGAGGTCGGCAGTGGTGAGTGCCGATCTCGGTGCGGACTGCCGACCTCGTCGGGCGGCCGGGCGTCAGCGGATGATGCAGGTGCTGCCGTTGAGCGTCGCCGCGGTCACGGGGCCCGCCGTGCCGGAGCCGATGAAGCCGAACGACACCGCGTTGTGGTGCGCGATCGTCGCGTTCCAGGCGACGTTCTTCGCCGTGACGGTGGTGCCGGACTGCGTGGTCACCGCGTTCCAGGCCTGCTGCACGGTCTCGCCGTTGCCGAACTTCCAGGTCACGTTCCACCCGTTGACGGGCTGCATCGTCCCGTTGAACACGGTGACGTTGCCCTGGAAGCCGCCGGGCCAGGAGCTGACCACGCCGACCTCGATCTCGCACTGACCGTCCGGAACGGGCGTCGGCGTGCTGGTCACGACGGGGGACGGGCTGGTGTTCGGCGTGCCGGTGGGCGCCGGCGTGGGCGACGGGGTGGGTGTCGGCGTCGGGGTCGGAGTCGGGTTGGGCGTGGGGGTCGGAGTCGGCGTCGGGGTGGGCGTCGGTGTCGGCGTCGAGGTGCCGCCGCCGAAGTCGACGTCGACGCAGTTGTAGAACGACTCGGGGCTGTCCGTGCGCTCCCAGATGTTGAACAGCACGTGCTTGCCCGTCTTGTTCGACGGGAGGTTGACGTTCCACCAGTACTCGGGCCCGGCGACGCCACCCTCACGCAGCGGCGGGTTCAGCACGCGGTCGAACGGCGCCGGCTCGAGGTCGTCCCAGCCGATCGGCTCGTTCTGGTTCCAGCCGGTCTTGGTGATCCACGTCGTGAAGTAGCCGGGGTGCCGCGCGACGGCCGCGTACTTGAAGGTCATCTGCTGACCGGGCGAGACCTTCGTCGTGGGCCACGCGGTCGACGGCGTGTTGTACGAGGCGAAGCGCGCGTCCGGCCCGCACAGCTTGCCGTCGGGGATGGTCTCGTGGCGGCCCGCGATCGTGCCGAGCAGGTTGCCGTACCAGTTGTAGAACGAGTAGTTGCCCTCGTTGGTGAAGGCGTTGACGCACGCCGCGTTGCGGGGCTTCATGTTGCCGGCCTCGCCGGCGGCGGCCCCACCTGCCAGGCCGTCCTGGTAGCAGGCCCACGTGCGGGTCGCGGGGTCGGTGAGACCTCCGTGCGCCTGCGCAGCGCTCGGGACCACGGCCAGTGCTATCGCTGTGACGACGACCGCGGCGAGGCCTCGCCCGGTCCGGAGGATGGTGCGGTGCCGTGTCATGTCGGATCACCCTGATTCATCTGCGCGGCTTCGTCGCCGCAGGACTGGACACCGGCGGGAGCGGTGTCCGTCCAGGCTGCGGACCGGACGACGACGTGGACAACCGGGCGAATCGTTTCCGGCAGCAACGACACGCGGGCTGCGGGGTCCGGTGCCTCAGCCGGCGAGCGTCGCCAGCACGCCCTCGCCGTAGCGGTCGAGCTTCGTCGCGCCGACGCCGCCGATGGTGCCGAGCTCCTCGATCGACGACGGGCGGCGCAGCACGATGTCGCGCAGCGTCGCGTCGTGGAACACCACGTAGGCCGGCACGCCCTGCTCCTTGGCCGCACCCGCGCGCCACGCGCGCAGCTTCTCGAACAGCTCGAGCGCGTCGCCGTCCAGGTCTGCGGCGGCCTTCGAGGTCGACGAGCCGCCGGAGGAGGAGCCGGACGACGACCGTCGTCGGGTCCGCTCCGGCTCGCGCCGCATCGCCACCGTGCGCGTGCCCTTGAGCACGTCGCCGGACGCCTCGACGAGCTGGAGCGTGCCGTAGCCCTCGGTGTCGACGGCCAGCAGCTCGGCCGCGATCAGCTGGCGCACGACCCCGCGCCACTCGGCGTCCGACAGGTCCGCGCCGACTCCGAACGTGGACAGCTCGTCGTGCCGGAGCTGGGCGACGCGCGGGGTGCGCTTGCCGCGCAGCACGTCGACCACGTGCCCGACGCCGTACCGCTGGCCGCGCTGCGCCATGCGCACCACGGTGGACAGGAGCTTCTGCGCCGCGACCGTGCCGTCCCACGTGACCGGCGGGGTCAGGCACGTGTCGCAGTTGCCGCACGGCTCGGCCGTCTGGCCGAAGTAGTTGAGCAGCTGCACGCGCCGGCAGGACACCGTCTCGCACAGCGCGAGCATCGCGTCGAGGTGCTGCGTGAGACGGCGCTTGTGCGCGGCGTCCCCCTCGGACGTGTCGATGAGCCGCCGGAGCTGGACCACGTCCGCGAGCCCGTACGCCATCCAGGCGGTCGACGGCAGCCCGTCACGCCCCGCACGCCCCGTCTCCTGGTAGTAGCCCTCGACGGACTTGGGCAGGTCCAGGTGCGCGACGAACCGGACGTCCGGCTTGTCGATCCCCATGCCGAACGCGATGGTCGCGACCATGACGATCCCGTCCTCGCGCAGGAACCGCGCCTGGTTGTGCGCGCGCACCTGCCGGTCGAGACCCGCGTGGTACGGCAGCGCCGAGATGCCCTGCCCGACGAGGTACTCGGCCGTCTGCTCGACCGACGCGCGCGACAGGCAGTAGACGATCCCGGAGTCGCCGTCGTGCTCGGCGCGCAGCAGCTCGAGCAGCTGCGCGCGCGGGTTGTCCTTCGGGGCGATCCGGTACTGGATGTTGGGCCGGTCGAAGCTCGCGACGAAGTGCTGCGCGTCCTCGAGCTGCAGGCGCTGCGCGATCTCCCGGTGCGTGGCGGCGGTGGCGGTGGCCGTCAGGGCGATGCGCGGCACGTCGGGCCAGCGCTCGTGCAGCATCGACAGGCGCAGGTAGTCCGGCCGGAAGTCGTGGCCCCACTGCGACACGCAGTGCGCCTCGTCGATCGCGAACAGCGCGACCGTCCCGCTGTCCAGCAGGTCGATCGTGTCCGGCACGTTGAGGCGCTCGGGTGCCAGGTACAGCAGGTCGAGCTCGCCCGCGAGGTAGGCCTCCTCGACCTCGCGCCGCTGCCAAGCCTGCTGCGTCGAGTTGAGGAACCCCGCCCGCACGCCGAGCGCCGACAGCGCGTCCACCTGGTCCTGCATGAGCGCGATCAACGGCGAGACGACGACGCCCGTGCCCTCGCGCACGAGCGCGGGCACCTGGTAGCACAGCGACTTGCCGCCACCGGTCGGCATGAGCACGAGCGCGTCCCCGCCGCCGACGACCGCGTCGATGATCTGCGCCTGGTCCCCGCGGAACTCGTCGTACCCCCACACGCGCCGCAGCACCTCGAGCGGCGTCCCGGTCGCCGCCGCCGCGGCCCGCACGGGAGCGTCCGACGAGCCCGCCGACGAGCGTCCCGAGGCCCCTCGCGACGGCGCACGCGCACCGGTCCGACGAACGCTCCCGACGCTCGCGGCGACCGCCGCC
>NZ_LFKW01000051.1:4544-33583 GCF_001040865.1 Cellulomonas sp. A375-1
ACCCTACGAGCCCTCACCCACCTCCTCCCGCTCGTCCACACCCTCCCGACGCCCGGGGGCCACGTCCGCGCGTCACGGGAGCCGGAGCCGGACCCGGTCCTGCCCCCGAGCAGGCACGGGCGAGCGACACGCGTCAGCGAGTGACCCGGCGCCCCGGCGTCCGTAGGGTGGCGGGGTGGGAATCGCACTCGTCACCGGCGCCAGCGCCGGCCTGGGCCTGGAGTTCGCCTGGCAGCTCGCGACGGCCAAGCACGACCTCGTGCTCGTCGCACGCGACGAGCAGCGCCTGCAGCGCCTCGCCGCACAGCTCGAGGCGGGCGCGGGCATCCGCGCCGAGGTCCTCGTCGCGGACCTCGCGGACCGTGCGCAGGTCGAGCGCGTGGCGGACCGGCTGCGCGACGACGAGCGTCCCGTGGGCCTGCTGGTCAACAACGCGGGCCTCGGGCTCAACCAGCACTTCGTCGGCGGCGACCTGGCGCGCGAGGAGGCCGCGCTCGACCTGATGGTCCGCACGCCGCTCGTCCTGTCGCACGCGGCGGCCGAGGCGATGGTCGCGCGCGGCCGGGGCGCGATCCTCAACGTCGCGTCGATCGCGGCGCTGCTCGCGTCGGGGACGTACTCGGCGCACAAGGCGTGGGTGCGCACGTTCACCGAGGGGCTCGCGGTCGAGCTCAAGGGCACGGGTGTCACGGCGACCGCGCTGTGCCCGGGGTTCGTGCACACCGAGTTCCACGAGCGCGGGCGCATCGACGTCTCGGCGTACCCGCAGGTCGCGTGGCTCAACGCGGAGGACGTGGTCGCCAAGGCGCTCGCGGACGTGCGCCGCGGCGTGGTGATCTCGACGCCGAGCCTGCGCTACCGCACGGTCGCGGCGGCGGCCCGCCTGGCACCCCGCAGCGCGATCCGCGCAGTCGGGCGCTACCGGAAGGCGGTGGAGGGCACCCCGCGGCCTGTGGACGAACCTGCCGGGTGAACGCCTCGTCCCGGTAGCCTTCCCGGCGTGACCGACGACGCACTCGCGGCCAGCCCGCGCGACCAGCTCCGCCAGCTCATCACCGACCTCGCCGTGGTGCACGGCAAGGTCACGCTCTCGTCCGGCCGCGAGGCCGACTACTACGTGGACCTGCGCCGTGTGACGCTGCACCACCGCGCCGCGCCGCTCATCGGCCACCTCATGCTCGACCTGCTCGAGGAGGTCGGCCTCGGCACCGCGGAGGTCGACGCGGTGGGCGGGCTGACGCTCGGTGCCGACCCGGTCGCGACGTCCGTGCTGCACGCCGCGGCGAGCCGCGGGCAGGACGTCGACGCGTTCGTGGTGCGCAAGGAGGGCAAGGCCCACGGGCTGCAGCGCCGCATCGAGGGACCGGACGTCACGGGCCGACGAGTCGTCGTGCTCGAGGACACCTCGACGACGGGTGGCTCCGCGATCACCGCGGTCGAGGCCGTGCGCGAGGCGGGTGGCGAGGTCGCGGGCGTCGCGGTCATCGTCGACCGCGGCACGGGCGCGCGCGAGGCGATCGAGGCGCTCGGCGTCCCGTACCACTTCCTGTTCGACCTGACGGACCTCGGTCTGGCCTGACCGGCGGATGCAGGGGGACACGACGATGCCCGCGTGGCTGACGCACCGACGCCTGGGTTGGGCCGCTGCGGGCGGCGCCGTGTTCGTGATCGTCGTCGGCCGCATCGCGGGGGACGGGCCGCTCCTCGACGCGCTGAGCGTCCTGTTCTGGCTGTGCGCGGGCACGCTCGTCTACCTCGCGTACACCTCGCAGTCCCGGCGGCACCGTGTGCTCTCCCGGGCGGTGGAGCAGTGGGCGCAGGAGCGCGGCTGGGCGTACGCGCCGCGCGACGACTCGGTGCTGGCGGTGCTGACGGGTTCGCCCTTCGAGCCGGGGTACGCGAGCGGTGAGCACATGGCGGTCGACGTCGTGCGGGCGTGCCGCGTGACGGGGGCGCCGTCGTGGGGCGGCGCCATGCTGAAGGGGGGCGCCCGCAAGGGTCGCGACACGATCTCGTTCACGTTCCGCTACCTGGTGCGGGAGAAGTACGGCCTGAAGGTCTGGGCAGACGTGCACGTGGTGGCGATCCGCCTCCCGGTCGCGCTGCCGAAGATGCAGGTGCAGCCCGAGGGCGTCGGCACCGCGGTGGCCAAGGCTGCCGGCGCGATCGACCACCTGATCGAGTCCGCGGACTTCAACGACGCGTACTTCGCCGGCGCCGAGGACCCGCGCACCGCGCACGCCATCCTGAACGCTCGCCTGGCGCAGCGGCTCCTGGAGCCGGATCTCGCGGGCGGGTCGTGGGAGATCGACCGTCGCTGGATCCGCGCGTGGGACGCGACGGGCACGCGGGTCGACGTGCTCGACGACCGCCTGCGCCTGCTCGACACGGTCGTCGACCACATCCCGCGGCACGTGTGGCTCGACGCCCGTTCGGAGGCGCGTCGTGCGTGAGCCCGACACGTTCGTCGACGCCGGCTTCCTCGAGAGCGGACCGAACCCGGTGGTGCTCGTCCTGGTCGTCGGGCTCGTGCTCATGGGCGGCCTGCTGACCTGGTCCGTGATCTCGCACCGCAAGCACCAGAAGGCGCTGGACGCGTGGCTCGAGCCGCGCCGCTGGCACCGGCTCCCGGCGGACCGCTCACTCGTGAGCCGCTGGCGTGGCGCGCCGTTCGGCACGGGAGACAACCGCAAGGTCGCCGACGTGGTCGCGGGCTCGTTCCAGGGCCACGACCTCCTGTCGTTCGTGTACTCGTACGAGACCTCGAGCACCGACAGCGACGGCAGCCGCTCGACGACGACGCACACGTTCCACGTCGTCACGCTGCAGCTCCCGGCGTTCCTGCCGGACCTGGAGGTCACGCCCGAGTCGGTGGGCTCGCGCCTGGCCACCGCGTTCGGGAAGGTCGACCTGGACGTCGAGTCGGACGAGTTCAACAAGCGCTTCGTGGTGCGTGCGACGGACCTGGCGGTAGGCCACGCGATCCTGCACCCGCGCCTCGTCGAGCGGTTGCTGCGCGAGGGTCGCGTCGCGTGGCGCATCGAGGGGACCACGCTCCTGACCTGGGCGTCGGGGCGCACGAACCTGCAGCGGCTGGACGCGCGCATCGCGCTGCTGGCCGCCATCGCGGACGCCGTCCCGCGACATGTCTGGCTGGACCACGGGCACGATCCCCTGGCCCGCTAGGCTCACGCCAACCCCTGGAGAAGGAGCCGTCGTGCCTGCTGGAGCCATCGTCGCGATCGTCGTGGTCGTGCTCGTCGTCATCGTCCTGCTGTGGGCAATCGCGCAGTACAACGCGCTGGTGCGGCTGCGGAACCTGGTGCAGGAGTCGTGGCGCCAGATCGACGTCGAGCTGCACCGCCGGCACGACCTCATCCCGAACCTGGTCGAGACCGTCAAGGGCTACGCCCAGCACGAGCGCGCGGTGTTCGACGAGGTGACGCGTGCACGCGCCGCCGCGGCCGGGGCTGGCGCCTCGGTCGCCGAGCAGGCGGCGCAGGAGAACCAGCTGACGCAGGCCCTCGGGCGCCTGTTCGCCGTCGCGGAGAACTACCCGGTGCTGCGCGCGAGCGAGAACTTCCAGCAGCTGCAGAACGAGCTGTCCACGACCGAGGACCGCATCGCCGCGGCCCGGCGCTTCTACAACGCCAACGTCCGCAGCCTCAACACGAAGATCGAGACCTTCCCGACGAACGTCATCGCCGGGATGTTCCACTTCGAGCGGGCCGAGTACTTCGAGGTCGAGGACCCGCAGGTCCGTCAGGCGCCGAACGTCCAGTTCTGACCCCGTCCAGTTCTGACCCCGTCCATGTCTGACCCCGTCCGGTTCTGACCCCGTCCCTGGCGACGAGGCCGGACCCACGAGACACCGAAGGGCCGGTCGCCGCGAGCGACCGGCCCTTCGCCGTGGCCCCAGCGGGCTGGAGGTCACATGGTCGTCGAGTCGTACGAGACGCCACCCGAGACGTCCCAGCCGCCGTCGACGAGCAGGACCTGCCCGTTGACGAACGAGCCCTCGTTGAGCAGGAACGAGACGGCCGCCGCGAGCTCGGCGGGCTGGCCCCACCGGCCGATGGTGGTCGTCGCGAGGCTCGCTGCGGCGCCTTCCGGCGTCGCGAGGAGCGCGGCGTTGATCGGCGTCTCGATCGTGCCGGGCGCGATGGCGTTGATCAGGATGCCCCGACGCCCGTACTCGACCGAGGCCTGACGCGTGAGCGCCTCGACCGCACCCTTCGACGCGGTGTACGACGCGAGCCCCTGCAGGCCCTTGTGCGCGGCGAGGGAGGCGATGTTGACGATGCGGCCGCCGCCGCGCTCGAGCATCGAGGGGATGACGGCGCGCATGCCGAGCCAGATCCCCTTCGCGTTGATGCCGAGCACGTGGTCCCAGGCCTCCTCGGTGAGGTCGACGACCGTGTCGGGGCTCAAGCGGTTGACGACGCCCGCCACCGCGGCCATCAGGTCGACCCCGCCGAACTTCTCGGTGATGGCGGCCATCGCGGCGTCCCAGTCGGCGGCCTTCGACACGTCGAGCGTGACGCCGAACGCGGTGCCGCCCGCGGCCTCGATCTGCGCGACGGTGTCGTCGGTGCCCAGGACGTCGGCGCACACGACGGCGTGGCCATCTGCGGCGAGGCGGATGGCGGTGGCTCGACCGATGCCGCTGTGCGCACCGGTCACGAGAGCGATCTTCTGGGTCTTGTCCATCGAGTCTCTCCTTCGTGCATGAACACCGCCGAGCGGTCCGGCTGTGGTCAATCCACGGTAAGCCGATGGAAAAGCATTTCCGTAGGACGAACGGACCGACCGCCGCTTCGGGCACGGCTCGGTCAAGCGCGAGTCGGCAGACCCCCGGCTAGACCGCCGTCGGGAGGCTGACGAGCGCCGGGGTGACGCACGCGATGGCGGTCACGACGAGCGTCGCGGCGATCTCGCCGAACCCGATCGCCCGGGCGCTGGGCCACGGCCGACGCTGAGGCACGAGGATCGCGCGCAGCAGCAGACCCGTGGCCCCCGCGACGAGCGCGCCGGCCACGGCGATGCTGCCGGCCTCGGCGCCGCGTGCCACGAGGACCGCGAGCACCGCGCACGCGAGCGCGACGAGCTCCGCGTGGTAGGCGATCGAGGCCGTCAGCACCGCGCGGTTGCCGCGTTCGCGCAGCAGCGTCTTGACGTAGGGAACGGTGCCGAGGAAGTACGCGGCGAGCACCGCGGTCGTCGCCCACACCGCGACGTCGCCGGCGCCGGGCGGCAGCCACGTGTCGGTGAGCCGCAGCGCCGAGGGGTTCGCGTCGCTCCCGAGCCCGGCCGAGACGACCGTCATGAGCATCGCCGCACCCACCGTCACGGTGTCGTTGAGCCACGACCGGTCGGCGCGACGGACCGAGCACGCGAGGCTCGTCGCGAGCAGCAGCGCGTAGACGGGACCCCAGCGCAGCAGGCCGGGGGCGCTCGCGAGCAACGCGCCGCCCAGGACGACGACGCCGATCCCGTACGCGCGCACGGGCGGCCAGTAGCGCGGGCGGCGCGCGGCGCGCAGCCACAGCCCGGTCGCGTGGAACGCGAGGTAGGCGACGAGCCAGGTGACCAGGAGCAGCGCATGGCGCCAGGTGGCACCCGTCAGGACGGCCCCGACGACGACCGGGACGACGAGCATCGCCCAGGCGCCGTGCTCGCGCGGCACCCACCCCGGCCCGCGCCGACGCCGGTTCGTCGGCCTGGCGGGCGAGCGGGGCGCCGGTGTCGTCATCGGGCGAATCTCCCCAATGAGACGCGCCGCGGGGTGGGACCTAGGTCCCGGCGGGGTCAGCGCACGCGCTCGACCAGGTCCGCGACCGAGTCGACGATCTCCGAGGGGCGGAACGGGAAGCGCTCCACGTCCGCGGGCCGCGTCGAGCCGGTGAGCACCAGGAAGGTGCGCAGCCCGGCCTCGATCCCGGCGACGACGTCGGTGTCCATGCGGTCGCCGACCATCGCGGTGTGCTCGGAGTGCGCGTCGATCCGGTTCAGCGCGGACCGGATCATCATGGGGTTGGGCTTGCCCACGTAGTAGGGCTGACGCCGGGTCGCGGCCTGGATCATCGCGGCCACGGCACCCGTCGCGGGCAGGTCGCCGTCCACCGACGGCCCGGTGACGTCCGGGTTGGTGCAGATGAAGCGCGCGCCGCCCTGGATCAGCCGGATCGCCTTGGTGATCGCCTCGAACGAGTACGTGCGCGTCTCGCCCAGGACGACGAAGTCGGGCTCGGCCGCGGTGAGCGTGTAGCCGGCCTCGTAGAGCGCGGTGGTGAGCCCCGCCTCGCCGATGACGTACGCCGAGCCCGTGGGCATCTGGTCGACGAGGAACTGCGCGGTGGCGAGCGCCGAGGTCCAGATCGCCTCCTCGGGCAGGTCGATGCCGGAGGTCGCGAGCCGGGCGCGCAGGTCGCGCGGCGTGAAGATCGAGTTGTTCGTGAGCACGAGGAACGGCCGCTCGGCGTCCCGCAGCGCGCGCACGAACTCCGCGGCGCCGGGCACGGCGATGCCCTCGTGGACGAGGACCCCGTCCATGTCGGACAGCCAGGCCTTGATCTCGCGCGTCACTCGAACGACTTCCTCTCGATCTGCGCCCGCTCGCCGGGCTCGTCGTACCGCTCGTCGCGCTTCTCGGCGGGACCGCCGCGGCGCGCGCGCCAGACCTCGATCGCCATCGGCACGACGGAGATCAGGACGATCACGACGAGCAGCGCCTCGATGTTCTCCTTGACGAACGAGACATTGCCCAGCGCGAAGCCGAGCAGGGTCACGCCCACGCCCCACAGCAGCGCGCCCACGACGTTGTAGGAGACGAAGTGCCGGTAGCGCATGTTGCCGACGCCGGCCGCGACCGGGGCGTACGTCCGCACGATGGGCACGAAGCGCGCGACGATGATCGTCCGGCCGCCGTACTTGTCGAAGTACGCGTACGTCTGGTCGATGTACGACTGCTTGAAGAAGCGTGAGTCCGGCTTGTTGAAGACCTTGGGCCCCAGCTTGCGGCCGATGAGGAACGCGGTCTGGTCCCCGAGGAACGCCGCCAGGAAGATCAGCAGGCACAGCAGCCACAGCGGGAAGTTCAGGATGTCCTGCGCGACGAGCGCGCCCGCGGTGAACAGCAGCGAGTCGCCCGGCAGGAGCGGGAACAGCAGGCCCGTCTCGATGAACACCACGACGATGATGCCGAGCAGCGCGAACGTGCCGAAGGACTCGATGAGGTGCTCGGCGTTGAGGAAGTCGGGTCCCAGGGCGTGCAGCGGCCCGGAGGCAGGCGCGATCGCCGCGAGCGCGGTCGTCGTGAGCATGTGACCAGCGTACGGGGCGGGCTGTGACCCGGCTGCGGGCCTGCTGTGCGCACTCTGTGCACGTCCGCGTGCAGCGGGCCGGGACGGGCCGACGAGCGCAGGCGACGCCCGAGGCGTGGACGCGGTGCTGACCGGGCCGGCCCGTCTGTGCTGGATTGGCCTCGCGACGTGACGACGCAGCCGTCGCGCACGCGCGGCTCAGCGAGAGAGGACACCCGATGAGCGGACGGCTCGAGACCTTGCTCGGCATCGACCTCCCGATCGTGCTCGGACCGTTCGGCGGCGTGTCGTCGGTCGAGCTCACCGCGACGGTGAGCCGGCTCGGCGGGCTCGGCTCGTACGGCCTGTACGGCTACGACGCCGAGCGGATCGCACGCACGGCCGCCGCGCTGCGCGCCGCGACGGACCGTCCGTTCGCGCTCAACCTGTGGCTCGCGACGGGCGACGAGGTCCGGCCCGGTGACGTCGACCTGACCGGCCCGCGCGCGGCGGTCGCGCCGTTCTTCGACGAGCTCGGGCTCGCGCAGCCGGACGAACCCGCGGCGTTCCTGCCCGACGTGGACGACCAGCTCACGGCGGCCCTCGACGCCCGCCCGGCGGTGCTCAGCCTGGTGTTCGGCACGCCGCCCGCGTGGGTGGTCGAGCGTGCGCACGCGAGTGGCACCCGAGTCGTGGGCACGGCGACGACGGTCGACGAGGCGCGTGCGCTCGAGGACGCCGGTGTCGACGCCGTGGTGGCGTGCGGCGCCGAGGCGGCGGGGCACCGGGTCTCGTTCCTGCACCGCGCGTCGGACGCGCTCGTCGGGACGTTCTCCCTGGTGCCGCAGGTCGTCGACGCGGTCCGCGTCCCGGTGCTCGCGGCCGGGGGAGTCGCCGATCGTCGCGGGGTCGCCGCGGCGCGCGCTCTCGGGGCGGACGGCGTGGTCGTCGGCACCGCGTTCCTGCGCACGCGGCAGTCGGCGGCGAGCGACGCGCACCGCGCCGCGATCGCCGCGACCCCCGCGCACGGCACGGTCCTGACGGACGCGATGAGCGGTCGGCTGTCGCGGGGCGCACCGAACCGCGCCGTGCGGGAGATCGAGCGCTCGGGTCAGGTGGCGCCGTTCCCGGCGCAGAACTGGCTCACCGGGCAGTTCCGCGGCCCGGCCGGCGCACGGGACCTGGGCGAGCTGCAGTCGTTGTGGCTGGGGCAGTCGGCTGCGCTCGCGCGGCACGACGACGCGGCGGACGTGCTTGCCGAGCTCGCCGCGGGCCTGGCCTGACCGGGCCGGGCGACACGGGGCCGGTCGGCGAGAACCGGACGACCGACCGGACTACGTTGGCCTCGTGGAGGAGTCCGAGGTCGGGGTCCCTCCGTGGCCAGGGGGTCCGGAGGCGTGGCCGGACGACCCCCGCTACGACCCCGACCTGCTCGCCCACGGCGACCGCCGCAACGTCGCGGACCGGTACCGCTACTGGACGCTCGAGGCGATCGTCGCGGACCTCGACCTGCGCCGGCACGCGTTCCACGTCGCGATCGAGAACTGGCAGCACGACCTGAACATCGGGTCGGTGGTCCGTACCGCCAACGCGTTCCTGGCGGCGCGCGTGCACATCGTCGGACGCCGCCGGTGGAACCGCCGCGGCGCGATGGTGACCGACCGCTACCAGCACGTGCAGCACCACGCGAGCGTGGGCGAGCTCATCGCGTGGGCCAACGCGGAGGACCTGCCGGTGCTGGGCGTGGACAACCTGCCCGGCTCGGTGCCGCTCGAGGGGTACCCGTTGCCCCGGGCGTGCGTCCTGCTGTTCGGCCAGGAGTCCGTGGGGCTGTCCGAGGAGGCGCGTGCGGCCGCGGTCGACGTGCTGCACATCGCGCAGTTCGGCTCGACGCGCTCGATCAACGCGGGCGCCGCGGCTGCGATCGCGATGCACACGTGGGTCACGCAGCACGCGGGCCTGACGGCCCGCACCGCCGACGAGGGCTGAGTCCTCGCGGCGTGGGACGTCCATGGGAAGGACGTCCCGGACGCGCGAACGCCCGGTAGTGGCAAACTCGGGGGCGACACCACCCCCACACAAGCCACAGGAGATGTGAGCAGATGGCTATCGCCACCCCCGAGGTCTACGCGGAGATGATCGACCGGGCGAAGGCGGGCAAGTTCGCCTACCCGGCCGTCAACATCACGTCGTCGCAGACCGTCACCGCCGCCATCCAGGGCTTCGCGGAGGCTGAGTCCGACGGCATCATCCAGGTCTCGGTCGGTGGCGCGGAGTACGCGTCGGGCTCGACGATCAAGGACCGGGTCTCCGGTTCGCTCGCGCTCGCGGCGTACGCGACCGAGGTCGCCAAGCACTACGGCGTGACGATCGCGCTGCACACCGACCACTGCGTCAAGAAGAACCTCGACTCGTGGGTCCGCCCGCTGCTCGCCCTCGAGGCCGAGCAGGTCAAGCGCGGCGAGAACCCGACGTTCCAGTCGCACATGTTCGACGGCTCGGACATCCCGCTCGACGAGAACCTCGTCATCGCCGCGGAGCTCCTCGAGCTCTCGCAGGCCGCGCGCACGATCCTCGAGATCGAGGTCGGCGTCGTGGGTGGCGAGGAGGACGGCCACGAGGCCGCGATCAACGACAAGCTCTACACCACGGCCGAGGACGGCCTGGCCACGGTCCGCGCGCTCGGTTCGGGCGAGAAGGGCCGCTACCTGACGGCCCTCACGTTCGGCAACGTGCACGGCGTGTACAAGCCCGGTGCGGTCAAGCTGCGCCCGTCGATCCTGGCGGACATCCAGAAGGCCGTCGGCGCGGAGCTCGGCAAGGAGTCGCCGTTCGACCTCGTGTTCCACGGTGGCTCGGGCTCGACGGCCGAGGAGATCGCCGAGGCGGTCGACAACGGCGTCATCAAGATGAACATCGACACGGACACGCAGTACGCGTTCAGCCGCCCGGTCGCGGACCACTTCTTCCGCAACTACGACGGCGTGCTGAAGATCGACGGCGAGGTCGGCAACAAGAAGGCCTACGACCCGCGCGCGTGGGGCAAGCTGGCCGAGGCCGGCATGGCCGCGCGCATCGTCGAGGCTGCCCAGCAGCTGCGCTCGGCGGGCCAGAAGCTGCGCTGACCCAGCGCTGACGCACCCGCGTCGCACACGACGAGCCGCGCGGTCCCTGGAGGGGCCGCGCGGCTCGTTCGTTCGTGGCGACCGGCCTCAGTGGGGCCGGGCGTCCGGTGCGACGGGCTGGAACTCGCGCTCGTCGCTCTCCTCGACCACGTCCAGCAGCTCGCCGATGCGCGTGACCTCGAGGAGGAAGCGCACGGTCGGCGGGACGCGCAGCAGCCGCACGCGGTGCTGCGAGCGGATCGACAGGCGCGCGAGGAACGCGACGCCCGACGAGTCCATGAAGGTGACGTGATGCGCGTCGACCTCGATCGGCAGCCCGACGTTCTCCGCCTCGGTCGTCGCCTCGTGCAGCTCGGCCCCGAGGTCGGCGTCGACCTCCCCTGACAGGACGATCCTCGTCGCGTCCGCCCCGACGATGACGTGGACGCCCCCCTGCTCCCCGTCGCGGTGCGACGGGTCTTGCGCGGGACCGGCCGTCGGCTGGACGGGCCCGCCCTCGATCGTGCTGTTACCGTCGCGCACGGTGCTCCTTCCGGCGAGGACGACGCCAGGACGGCGTCGCTCCCGTTCGGCACGCTAGACGATCGGAGGTGGTCGCGGTCAACACCCAGGGCACGACGAGTACGTCCGGATCTGTCGCGAGTCACGGCTCCGGTGGTGCCGACGACCGTCCGGAGCCGCCCTCGGTCGACGTCCTGGCGCTCGCGCTGGAGTCCACGCAGGTGCCGTTCGCGATGTGCGACGCGCGCGACCTGCGCATCGTGTGGGCGAACGCGGCGTTCGAGCAGGCCACGGGGTACGACGCCGCGGGCGCCCGGGAGCGCCAGCGCCGTCCCGTCCCGCCGGAGGTCCGGCGGCACGGCGAGATGGCCGCGCTGCGGGCGCGGCTGCAGCGCGGCGAGCCGACGACGGCCGAGCTGTCGATCCCGCGCGCCGACGACTCGCTGTTCCGGTGCAAGGTCCACTTCTCACCCGTCCCGCACCCGGGCGGGGGTGCGCCCGAGCGCTGGATCGTGGCGTTCGAGGACCGCACCGAGCGCCTCACGCACGATGCCGAGCAGGCCCGGATCGTCGAGGCCGAGCGGCAGGAACGTCGCAGCGTCAACATCATCGTGCAGGTCTCGGACCTGCTCATGGACGTGACGGACCGCGTGACGCCCCTGCACGAGATCGCCGCGCTGCTGCGGCGCACCGTGGTCCGGTGGGCGTCGTTCTACGTCAACGACGGCGGCCTGCGTCCCCTGGACGCCGCGAGCGACCTGCGACCGCCCTCGGGCCGCGGCAGCAGGCACGGCGAGACGCGGCGCGCGGACGGCGGCGACGAGGCGCACGCGCCGCAGGACGAGGTGCAGCAGCTCCTCGACGGCGACAAGGACCGGCCGGTCGAGCTCGTCCTCGACCGCGCGCACCCACGCGCGTCGGCGTCGCACTGGCTCGCCGAGCGGATCGCGCGCGAGACGAGCGGTGACGTGACGGTCGGCGACGTGGACGGCCGTCAGGGGCGCGGGGGAGTCATGGGTGGCGGCCGGGCGTTCGTGCTGCCCGTGCCGGGGCGGCGCCGGGTCATCGGCGTGCTCGTCGTCCAGCCGCGCGAGCCCGGCGAGCTCGACGAGGCGACGACGACCGTGCTCGAGCTCATCGCGCGGCGCGTCGGGCTCGTGCTCGACAACGCGCGCCTGTACGACCGTGAGCACCGCCTCGCCGAGACGCTGCAGCGCGCGATGCTCCCCCAGCAGGCCGAGGTCGAGGGCCTCGACGTCTGGACCTACTACGCGCCGAACTCCGAGAACGCGCAGGTCGGCGGCGACTGGTACGACGTGCTGCAGATCGCCCCCGACGTCGTCGGCGTGGTGATCGGCGACGTCGTCGGGCATGACGTCGAGGCCGCGGCGGCGATGGGCCAGCTGCGCTCGGTCGTGCGGTCCTACGCGTACGACGTGACTCTGCCCGGCCCGGTGCTCGAACGTGTCGACCAGCTCGTCGCGGGCATGCGCATCCCGCGTGCGGCGGGTCTGGTGCTGTCCACCCTGCACCGCGACGGCGAGGCGTGGCGCCTGCGCTGGTCGCGCGCCGGGCACCTGCCCGTGCTGCACGTGCGCGAAGGTCAGGTCACCCAGCTCCTGGGGGCCGGCGGGCCGCTGGTCGGGTTCGGCGGGGGGCAGCGGGACACCGCCGAGCTCGTCCTTGCGCCCGGTGATGTGCTCGTCTACCACACGGACGGGCTCGTCGAACGGCGCGACCGGGACCTGCGCGAGGGCCTGCAGGCGCTCGCCCAGGTCGTCTCGGCGGTCACCGCTCGCGACTCCGCGGGCATCGGCGAAGAGCTGCTGTCACGGCTCGCGGACCACCCCGAGGACGACGTCGCGGTCGTCGTCGTGCGCGTCCCCGACCCCTGCGACGTCGCCGAGCGCGGACGCAGCCCGCGGCGCCGGCGCTGGTCGCTGCCGAGCGAGGCCGCCTCGGTGGCCCGCGCGCGGCACGCGGTGGTCCGCACGTGCCACGCGTGGGAGATGCCGGACGCAGCGAACGCCGAGCTCGTGGTCTCCGAGCTCGTCGCGAACGCCGTGCTGCACGGGTTCGGTCACGTCTCGCTGCAGCTCTACGACACGGGCGACGGCCTGCGCATCGAGGTCGAGGACGGCAACCCTGCCCCGCCCGTGTCCACCGACGGCCACCCGGGCCGCGTCGGCGGGTTCGGCATGCAGATCGTCGAGCGGCTCGCCGACTGGGGCTGGCGGCAGTCGAGCCGCGGCAAGGTCGTGTGGGCGAAGGTCCGTCCGGGCGCGCTGCCGGCGACGGGGCGCTGACGCGGCGCTCGGTTCAGACGCCCGGGCAGGTCAGCTGCACACGCGCACGGTCACGCCGGGTCCGGTCGCGGCGCACGCAGGGGCTCAGGTGCTGGCGGGGGCCGAGAAGTCGCTCGCCGGCCGGGCGTCCTCGCAGCGGTGGTCCGGGTCGACCCGGAACAGCTCGAGCGCGCCGCAGACCTCGAGGACGAACAGGTCGCGCGGGTCCGCGCCGCGCAGGGCCGCCGCGCCGCCGCGCTTGCGCGCCGAGTCCGCGAGCGCGATGAGGAACGCGGCCCCCGTGGAGTCCATGAACGTCACGCGGCACATGTCGATGACGACGAGCTGACGGCGCAGACCGACGACCCGCGCGGCGACCTCGGGGAACTGGTCGCGCTCCGCGAGGTCGAGGTCGCCTGTGATGACGAGCGTCGTGCTCGTCGGCGACGTGGAGATCTCGATCATGGTCCGTCCCCAAGGGGTGTGCTGGCTCGGCTGCTCGACCCTAGTTGGCCCTGCGGACGCGCGCACGCCGAACCGCGGCGGAGTCGGACACCTGTCCGGATCTGCCGCGGGCCTCCGCGACGCGGCACACTGACACCATGACGCACGAGAACCTCCTCGGTGGCCCCGAGCCCACGCTCCTGCCCGCCGACGGCCCGGATGCGGACGCGCGCGCGGCGCTCGGTGCAGGCGACGACGCGCGCCAGGCCGTGCGCGTGGCGCCGTCGGCCTCGATCGTCTGGGCGCTGCTCGCCGAGCGGGCGCTCGAGGACACCGGCGACCCGGTCGCGGCGTACGCGTACGCGCGCACCGGCTACCACCGCGGTCTCGACGCGCTGCGCAAGGCGGGCTGGCGCGGTCGCGGGCCGATCCCCGCCCACCACGAGCCCAACCAGGGCTTCCTGCGCTCGGTGCTCGCGCTCGCCGAGGCCGCCGACGCGATCGGGGAGACCGACGAGGCCGAGCGCTGCGGCCAGCTCCTGCTCGACTCCGGGACCTCGCTCGACGAGGTGTCCGGGCTGCGCTGAGCGCGGCTGATCGCCGTCGTCGTGGGCGTCGCGGACCCCGCCGCCTGTGGACCGGACCTGACCGCTTCTTGACCATCGGGTACCCTCTCGGAGGTACCGGGTACCTGCCGCCCCGTGCCCTTCCGGCCCGTCTGGCAGCGTGGGAGTAGTGATCAGATGCCCGCCGTCGTGGTGCTCGGCGTCCAGTGGGGCGACGAGGGCAAGGGCAAGGCGACCGACCAGCTCGGCTCGCGCATCGACTACGTCGTGAAGTTCAACGGCGGCAACAACGCCGGTCACACGGTCGTCGTCGGTGGCGAGAAGTACGCGCTGCACCTCCTCCCGTCCGGCATCCTGTCGCCCGGCGTCGTCCCGGTCATCGGCAACGGTGTCGTGATCGACATCGAGGTCCTGTTCGCCGAGATCGACGCGCTCGAGGCGCGCGGTGTCGACACGTCGCGCCTGCTCGTCTCGTCGGCCGCGCACGTCATCGCGCCGTACAACCGCACGGTCGACAAGGTCACCGAGCGCTTCCTCGGCAAGCGCCGGATCGGCACGACCGGCCGCGGCATCGGGCCCACGTACGCCGACAAGATCAACCGCGTCGGCGTCCGCATCCAGGACCTGTTCGACGAGAACATCCTGCGGCAGAAGGTCGAGGGCGCCCTCGACCAGAAGAACCACCTGCTGGTGAAGGTCTACAACCGCCGCGCGATCACGGTCGACGAGACGGTCGAGGACCTGCTGCGCTTCGCCGAGCGCCTGCGTCCGTACGTCGCGGACACGCCGCTGGTGCTCAACCAGGCGCTCGACGCGGGCAAGACGCTCGTGTTCGAGGCGGGCCAGGCGACCATGCTCGACGTCGACCACGGCACGTACCCGTTCGTGACGTCCTCGTCGGCCACGGCCGGCGGCGCGTGCACGGGCTCGGGCATCGGCCCGACGAGGATCGACCGCGTCGTGGGCGTCGCGAAGGCGTACACCACGCGCGTCGGCGAGGGGCCGTTCCCCACCGAGCTGCTGGACGACGACGGCGAGTGGCTGCGCCAGACCGGCGGCGAGTTCGGGACGACGACCGGGCGGCCTCGTCGGACCGGCTGGTACGACTCGGTGGTCTCGCGGTACGCCTCGCGCGTCAACGGGCTCACGGACATCGTGCTGACCAAGCTCGACGTGCTCACGGGCCGCGACCGCATCCCGGTGTGCGTCGCGTACGACGTGGACGGCACGCGGCACGAGGAGATGCCCGCGGACCAGTCCGACTTCCACCACGCCCGGCCGGTGTACGAGTACCTGGACGGCTGGACGCAGGACATCACGGGCGCGCGCGAGCTCGACGACCTGCCCGCCGCGGCGCAGCGCTACCTGCAGTACCTCGAGGACATCTCGGGTGCGCGGATCAGCGCGATCGGCGTCGGCCCGGGCCGTGAGGCGACGATCATCAAGCACGACCTGCTCGACTGAGCACCCCGACCGACGAGCAAGGCCCGGACCACCGAGGGGGTCCGGGCCTCGCTCGTTCTCGCGGGCCCGGGAGCGCCCCAGGGCTCAGGCGGCGGCGAGGTCCGGGTTGGCGGCCTCGGCCGCCTGGACGGTGCTGCGGCGGACCGTGAACACCGGGTACGACGCGGCGAGCGCGGTGACCACCGCGGCGCCGACGAGCACGGGGGCGATCCCCACCTGCTCGCCGATCACGCCGGCCAGCAGCGCGCCGATCGGCATGAGCCCGTAGCCGATCGTCCGGCCCGCGCCCGACGTGCGGCCGAGCAGGTGCCGCGGGACCACGCGCTGGCGCAGCGACATCGAGATCGTGTTGCCGATCGTGTTCGTCGCGCCCAGCAGCACCATGACGACGCCGATCGCCTCGACGGTCGGGACGAGTACCGGGACGAGCAGCATCGGGGCGACGACGCCCCAGCAGACGTACATCACGCCGAGCTCGGGCAGGCGGCGCACCAGGCGCTCGGTCAGCAGCGAGCCCCCGATCGCGCCGAGTGCGAACAGCGTCGCGAGCAGCGCGTAGTGCTCGGCGCGGATCCCGACCTGCGAGCCCGGACCGACGGCCCACAGCAGGAACACGGCCATGTACGCGGTGTTCGCCATGTTCATCACGCCGCCCGCGAGCACGAACGGCCGGAGCACGGGGTGGTGCACGACGTACCGGACGCCCTCGCGGACGTCGGCGTTCGCCCGGGTCGGCTCGGAGCGCTCCGCGCGGTACCGGCCGGGGATGCCGCGCAGCAGCACGACGACCGCGATCACGGCCATCGCGGCCGGCACGCCGAGCACCCAGCCCGTGCCGAGCGCGAGCAGGCCACCCGCGAGCGGGCTGCCGACGAACGTGTTGGTGACCTGCTGCGTCGCGAGGACCCGCCCGTTGGCGGCCTGCAGCCGGCTGCGCGGGACGAGGTCGGGCACCAGCGCGGTCTGCGCCAGGTCCGCGAACACCTCGGTCACGCCGTACGCGAGGACGAGCAGGACGAGCACGACCATCGACAGCTGGTCGGTGAGCGCGAGCGCGGCGCCGGCGGCCAGGAGCATGCCGCGGGCGGCGAGCGCGAGGACCTGCGCGTTGCGGCGGTCGGTGCGGTCGATCACGACGCCCCCGACGAGGCCGAGCAGCAACCAGGGCAGCCACGTCGCCGCCGCGAGCAGGGAGAGCTGGCCGGGGGACCGGGTCAGCGTCAGGGCGACGAGCGGGGCGCCCATCTGGACGACGCCGTCGCCGAGGTTCGCCAGGCCCGTCGACGTGAGCAGCGCGGTGAACCTGCGTCCGAGCGGCTCGAGGGCGACGGGGGTGGGGGTGTCGGTGGTCGGTGCAGCGGGCGGGTCGAGGTTGGTCGGCTCGCTGGTCGTCGTGCCCGTCGTCGCGGCGGGGCCCGTCGAGGCCGTCGCGGTGGTCGGCGCGTGCGTGCTCGTGGTCATGGTTGCCCCGTTACGCTGGTCGTAGGATGCAGAGAATCGGATGCAAAGGATTCTCTGCAAAGGAAGCGATGCAAAGGTATCTCTGCATATGACGCAGCGCAAGGGCCAGGACGAGACGGACGTGCCCGAACTCGCCGACGTGTCCGAGCCCCCGACCCCGGAAACCGAGCGGCCGGCCCTCGAGTTGCCCAACCCGCTCGGCGCCGAGGCGCTCAAGGCGTTCGCCCACCCGCTGCGCATCGCGATGTACCGGTACCTGTCCGCGCACGGCTCGGGCACGGCGAGCCAGATCGCCCGCGCGCTCGGCGAGAGCACGGGGCAGACCAGCTACCACCTGCGCCAGCTCGAGCGGCACGGGATCATCGAGGACGACCCCCACGCGGCGCCCGGCGGGCGCGAGCGCTGGTGGCGACCGGTGGGCTTCAGCCTGGACCGGCGGAACATGCAGGAGCCGGGTGCGCGGCTGGCGATCGAGACGACGCTGCGCGCGGTCATCGCCGAGCGCGCGGAGACGCTCCAGGAGTGGTTCGACTCGATCGACGACGCGGCGCCGTGGGACGACGCGGCGCTGCACACGTCGTCGACGTCCAGCCTCTCGCTCGAGGAGGCGGAGGCGCTCGAGGTCGAGCTGCAAGAGGTGCTCGACCGGCACACCGACGCCGCCAAGGCGCGCAAGGACGCGGGTGACGGGCTCGACCGCCGGCGCGTGCGCGTCTACCTCGACGTGTTCCCGCTGCCCGTCGACTGACCGGGCGGCGGCCGGCGGAGGCGGACGCGCGCGGCGGGCGTCGCACGCGCCCCGGTACGCTCGCCGCCGTGAAGATCCTCGTCGTCGGAACCGGCGCCCGTGAGCACGCGATCATCCGAGCCCTCTCGCTCGACCCGGCCGTGACGGAGCTGCACGCCGCCCCGGGCAACCCCGGGATCGGTGCGCTCGCCACGCTGCACGCGGTCGACCAGCTCGACGGCGCCGCGGTCGCCGACCTCGCGCGCACGCTCGGCGCGGACCTCGTCGTCGTGGGTCCCGAGGCGCCGCTCGTCGCCGGCGTCGCCGACGCGGTCCGTGAGGCCGGCATCCCGGTGTTCGGCCCGTCCGGTGCGGCCGCGCGGCTCGAGGGCTCGAAGGCGTTCGCCAAGGAGGTCATGGCCGCCGCGGGCGTGCCGACCGCCGCGCCGCGCGTCGCGACGACCGTCGAGCAGGCCGTCGCCGCGATCGACGAGCTGGGCGCGCCGCACGTCGTCAAGGAGGACGGTCTCGCGGCGGGCAAGGGCGTCGTCGTGACCGACGACCGTGCGGCCGCGATCGAGCACGCCCGAGCGTGCCTCGCGAAGGAGGGCGGCGCGGTCGTCGTCGAGGAGTACCTCGACGGTCCCGAGGTCTCGCTGTTCGTCCTGTCGGACGGCGTCGACGTGGTCCCGCTGGTCCCCGCGCAGGACTTCAAGCGTGCGCTCGACGACGACCAGGGCCCCAACACCGGCGGCATGGGCGCGTACACGCCGCTGCCGTGGGCGCCCGAGGGGCTCGTCGACGAGGTGCTCGACACCGTGGCCCGCCCGACCGTCGCCGAGATGGCCCGCCGCGGCACGCCGTTCGTCGGCGTCCTGTACTGCGGGCTCGCGCTGACCAGCACGGGCGTGCGCGTCGTCGAGTTCAACGCGCGCTTCGGCGACCCGGAGACGCAGGTCGTCCTCGCGCGGCTGCGCACGCCGCTCGGCGGCGTGCTGCTGGCGGCTGCGACGGGCGGCCTGGGTGCGCTGCCGCCGCTCGAGTGGTCCGACGAGGCGGCCGTGACCGTCGTCGTGGCGTCGCAGGGCTACCCCGCGGCGCCGCGCACGGGCGACGTCATCGACGGGCTCGCGGCGGCCGACGAGGTGCCGCACGTGCACGTGCTGCACGCGGGCACCGCGCTCGACGACGAGGACCGCGTGGTCAGCGCGGGCGGGCGGGTCCTGTCGGTGACCGCGACCGGCACCGACCTCGCGGACGCCCGTGCGGCGGCCTACGCAGGCGTCGCGCTCATCACGCTCGACGGCGCGCAGCACCGCACGGACATCGCGCTCAAGGCCGCCTCCGCCTGAGCCGCCGCGCGCCGCACGCGCGACACGGCGGCCGGCGGCGTCGGGGATCGGGTGAACCGCGACCGAAACGGCCACGGCGGATGCTCTCGTCGTGCCATGCTGCGCGCGCCGCGCGCGGGTGCGCGGCCTCACCCAGGGAGAGACCGTGCGCTACAACCCCCCGCCCACGTGGCCCACCGCACCCGAGGGCTGGCAGCCGCCCCCCGGGTGGGAGCCCGACCCGTCCTGGCCGGCCGCGCCCGAGGGATGGCAGCTGTGGGTCGAGGACGAGGACGGGGCCGAGGAGGCCGCGCTGGCGGCCGCGCACCGGGCACAGGCCGTCAAGACGTTCTGGATCGGTGTCGGCGTGTTCGTAGCCGGCGCGATCTCGACGATCGTCGCGAGCGGGTCGTCCGGCGGGATCATCTGGTACGGCGGCATGATCTTCGGCGCGATCCTGCTGTTCCGGGCAGTCACGGCCTACCGCGCGTCGCGCTCGGCGGGCGGCGCTGCGCTCGGCGCACAGGGCAAGGGCCTCGCCGTCGCCGGGGTCGTCGCGTGCCTCGTCGTCGGCGGGGTCGCGGTCAGCATGTGGGCGGAGTCCGAGTCGCTGGAGCCCACGGCGGGTTCCTGCTGGAAGGTCGACGGCGACCAGGCCGTGCTGATCGGGTGCTCGCACGCGCACGACTTCCGTGCCGTGCAGGTCGTCAAGGACGAGGCGCAGTGCCCCCAGACCGCGGTCGGGTGGGTCGAGGGCGACGGCACCGACCTGGTCTGCCTGGCCGAGGACTGACGTCCGGTCGGCGGGCGCGACGTGACCGCGCGCGTCGGGGCGGTCACACTGGAGCCGTGACTCTTGATGCCACGGACGCCTCGACCGCGACGGTCCCCGGCTGGACCCACACCTACTCGGGCAAGGTCCGGGACCTGTACGTCCCGGACGACACCGCGGACGGGCAGGCGGTGCGGGACGCGCACGGCGACGTGGTGCTCGTCGTCGCGAGCGACCGCGTCTCCGCGTTCGACCACGTGCTGAGCCCCGGCATCCCCGACAAGGGCGTGGTCCTCACGCAGCTCTCGCTGTGGTGGTTCGAGCAGCTCGCGGACCTCGTCCCGAGCCACGTGGTCTCCACCGAGGTGCCCGCCGTGGTCGCCGGGCGCGCGATGATCTGCCGGCGCCTGCAGATGTTCCCGGTCGAGTGCGTCGCGCGCGGGTACCTGACGGGCTCGGGCCTCGCGGAGTACCGCGCGTCGGGCGAGGTCACGGGCATCGCGCTGCCGGGCGGCCTCGTCGACGGCTCGCGGCTGCCCGAGCCGATCTTCACGCCCGCGACCAAGGCCGACCTCGGGGAGCACGACGAGAACGTGCCGTTCTCGGTGGTCGCGCAGACCGTCGGCGAGGAGACCGCCGCCGCCCTGCGCGCCCTGACGCTCACGGTGTACGCCCGCGCGGAGGCGATCGCGCGCGAGCGCGGCGTGATCCTCGCGGACACCAAGCTCGAGTTCGGCACGGACCCGGCGACGGGCGCGATCACGCTCGGCGACGAGGTGCTCACCCCCGACTCGTCGCGGTTCTGGCCCGCCGACCAGTGGCAGCCCGGCCACCCCCAGGCGAGCTTCGACAAGCAGTTCGTGCGCGACTGGCTGGTCTCGGCTGCCTCCGGGTGGGAGCGCGCGTCGGACGCGCCGCCCCCGCCGCTGCCCGCCGACGTCGTCGAGCGGACGCGCGAGCGCTACCTCGAGGCCTACGAGCGCCTCACCGGCGTCCCCCTCGCGGTCTGACCGCCCTCGGCACGCAGGGAGAGCCCGTGGGTGACGTCCTGCTCCGCGCGGTGCGCCGCGCCGGGGACGACGAGCCCGTCGACGTGCTCGTGCGCTCCGGGCGGCTCGCCGCGGTCGGGTCCGCGCTGCCGCGCGTGGCCGGCGTGGAGGAGGTCGACGGACAGGGCCGGTTCGTCGTTCCCGGGCTCTGGGACCAGCACACCCACCTCACGCAGTGGGCGTTGGTGCGGCGCCGGCTCGACCTGTCGTCCGCGACCTCGGCCGTGCACGCGCTGACGCTCGTGGCGGACCGGCTGGCCGCCGCGCCACCGACCGGTGGTGCGCCGCTCGTCGGGCACGGGTTCCGCGACGGGCTGTGGCCCGACCAGCCGACCGTCGCCGCGCTCGACGCGGTCGCCGGCGACGTGCCCGTGGTGCTGGTCTCCGGGGACCTGCACTGCGCGTGGGCGTCGAGCGCCGGACTACGGTTCCTCGGTGCCCGCACCGTGGCCGGGCTGCTGCGCGAGTCCGACTGGCTGCCGCTGCAGGGCCGGCTCGAGCACCTGCCGGACGCGACGGTCGACGCGCTGGTCGGCGAGGCGCTGGCCGACGCGGCGGCGCGGGGCGTCGTGGGCGTGGTCGACGTCGAGATCGCCGACAACCTCGCGGTGTGGCGGCGGCGGGCGACCGCCGGGCCGGTGCCGGTGCGCGTGCGGGCGGGGGTGTGGCAGCCGTACCTCGACCGGGTCGTGCGGGAGGAGCTGAGCACCGGCGACCCCGTGGCCGGCGCGGGCTCGCTCGTCGTGCAGGGTCCGCTCAAGGTGATCGTCGACGGCTCGCTGAACACGCGCACGGCCTGGTGCGACGAGCCGTACCCGGGGACCGCCGACCACGGCGTGCTCTCGGTCCCGTCGGCCGAGCTGGTCCCGCTGCTCGCGCACGCCACGCGTCACGGGTTGCAGGTCGCGGTGCACGCGATCGGCGACGCCGCGGTCCGTCTCGCGCTCGACGCGATCGCCACGACCGGGGCGCGCGGCTCGGTCGAGCACGCACAGCTCGTCGCGGCCGGCGACGTCGAGCGGTTCGCGGCGCTGGGGGTGGTCGCGAGCGTGCAGCCCGCGCACCTGCTCGACGACCGTGACGTCGCGGCCCGGCACTGGGCGGGGCGCACGGATCGCGCGTTCCCGTACGGGGCGCTGCACCGGGCGGGCGTGCAGCTCGCGTTCGGCTCGGACGCGCCCGTCGCGCCGCTGGACCCGTGGCTCGCGATCGACGCGGCGGTGCATCGTGCCGCACCGGGCGACGCGCCGTTCCACGCCGCGCAGGCGGTCGCGGCCGACGTCGCGCTGGCGTCGTCGGTGGACGGGGAACCGCTCGCGCTGCGGGTCGGTGGGTCTGGCGACCTCGTCGTGCTGGACGACGACCCCGTGGCGCTCGCGGCGACGCCCGGCGGTCTCGTCGGGATCGGTGTCGCGGGGACGATGGTCGCGGGCAGGTGGGCGTTCCGGGACGGCTCGCTGTGACCGCGTCGGCCGGTCCGGTGGCGGCGTCCGACGGGCGGGCGGCGGGGCGGGGCGTCGGCGACGGTCGGTAGACTCGCCGCCGCACCCCCGCCGCGCAACCAGGAGCTGACCCGTGGGACGAGTTGTCGTCGACGTCATGCCGAAGCCCGAGATCCTCGACCCGCAGGGCAAGGCCGTCGCCGCCGCGCTGAGCCGGCTGGGCTTCGACCAGTTCGCCAACGCGCGGCAGGGCAAGCGGTTCGAGCTCGAGGTCGAGGGCGAGGTCACCGACGAGGTGCTCGCCGCGGCCCGGGCGGCCGGTGAGCAGGTGCTCTCCAACCCGGTCATCGAGGACGTCGTCGCGGTCTACGCCGACGAGACGGCGGTCACGGCGTGAGCCGGATCGGCGTCGTCACGTTCCCCGGCACGCTCGACGACCGGGACGCCGCACGCGCCGTGCGGCTCGCGGGCGGTGAGCCCGTCGCGCTGTGGCACGGCGACGCCGACCTGCACGGCGTGGACGCCGTGGTGCTGCCCGGCGGCTTCTCGTACGGCGACTACCTGCGCGCGGGCGCCATCAGCCGGTTCGCGCCGGTCATGAGCGAGATCGTCGACGCCGCGAACCGCGGCCTGCCGGTGCTCGGCATCTGCAACGGCTTCCAGGTCCTCACCGAGGCGCACCTGCTGCCCGGCTCGATGATCAAGAACGACCACCTGCACTTCGTGTGCCGCGAGCAGGTCCTCTCGGTCGACAACGTCGACACGGCCTGGACCCGCGACTACACGCAGGGCGAGCGCATCACGATCCCGCTGAAGAACCAGGACGGCCAGTACGTCGCCGACGAGCACACGCTCGACGAGCTCGAGGGCGAGGGCCGGGTGGTGTTCCGCTACCAGGACGTGAACCCCAACGGTTCGCGCCGCGGCATCGCAGGGATCAGCAACGCGCGTGGCAACGTCGTAGGGCTCATGCCGCACCCCGAGCACGCGGTCGAGGAGGGCTTCGGCCCGGACGGTGGGAAGGGTCCGCGCACGGGCACGGACGGTCTGCGTTTCTTCACGTCGGTCCTGCACGCGCTCGTCGGCTGACGCATGGGGGTCGCGCTCGCGCACGTCGGCTGGGACGACGAGCACGCGGCGCAGCTGCGCACCGCGCAGCAGGCCGAGCTGCGTGAGCGGTACGGCGACGACGACATCGGTCACGAGATGACCGGCGAGTCGATCGTCGCGATGGTCGTGCTGCGCGAGGACGACGAGCCGGTCGCGTGCGTCGCGCTGCGTGACGCGTCCGACGAGCTCGGTGCCGGCGTCGCCGAGGTCAAGCGGCTCTACACCGTGCCGGGCGCGCGCGGACGGGGGCACTCGCGGCGCGTGATGCTCGAGCTCGAGCGACTCGCCCACGAGCAGGGCTGGACCCGGCTGGTCCTGGAGACCGGCGTGCTCCAGCCCGAGGCCATCGGTCTCTACCTGTCGCTCGGCTACCGGTCGATCCCCAACTACGCGGAGTACGTCGACGAGCCGTCGTCGCGATGCTTCGCCAAGGACCTGACCGCCAGCGCTGCGCGGGAGCGACCGAGTGCGCACGGCAGGCGTCCGCTCGCGGTCGAGGGCGGGCGTTCGCTCGTGATCGAGACCGTCGGGTGGGACGACGACACCGCGGTGGCGCTGCGCCGCGCCATGTGGGCATGGAACACGCGGACCTATCCGGAGCTGGTGACCGACGAGCCCGACCACGGCTTCGCCTCGGACGACGCGCGGCAGCGGACCGGCGAGCTCGTCACCTGGGTCGCGCGTCTCGACGACGAGCCCGTGGGCTGCTTGACGCTTCGGGCCCCGCGCGACGGGTACCCGGACGGGAGCGTGGAGCTCAAGAAACTGTACGTGACCGATCAGGCACGCGGCGCCGGCGTGGCCCGCTCGCTGCTCGCCACCGCGCACGACGAGGCCCGTGCGCGAGGCTTCACCACCGCGGTGCTCGGCACGGGCATCCGCCAGCCCGAGGCGATCACGCTCTACCTCTCGGACGGCTACCGCCCGATCCGCCCCTTCACCAACCCCGCGCGCGACTTCATCACCCTCTGGTTCGCCCGCCCCCTCCACTGACCCCCGCCCCACCCACACCCCCGTCCCCGTCACGACCCAGCACCCGCTCCGGCCTGGACGCCGGATCCCCGGAGCGCACGCTGGTTCGTCGGGAGGGGTTTGCGCGACCCAGCACCTGCTCCGGCCTGGACGCCGGATAGCCGGAGCGACCGCTGGTTCGTCGGGAGCGTGCCGCGCGACCCAGCGCCTGCTCAAGTCTCGACGCTGGGCGGCCGGAGCGACCGCTGGTTCGTCGGGGCGTGCGCGACCCAGCGGCCGCTCAGGTCTCGACGCTGGGCGGCCGGAGCGACCGCTGGTTCGTCGGGAGCGTGCCGCGCGACCCAGCGCCTGCTCAAGTCTCGACGCCGGATCCCCGGAGCGACCGCTGGTTCGTCGGGAGGGGGAGTGGGCTCGTCGTGGGGGTGGGGACGGGGGTGGGGGTGAAGTGGGTGGCGGTGGTGGACAGGGGCTGGTCGGGGCGCGGGTTGGCGGTTAGCCTTGCCCGCATGTTCTCGGTCCGGGTGTGTTGTCGCTGAGCTGACGACCCCGCGCGCCCGCGGCCCGACGGCCCTCGCTGCGCACCCGCACGACCCGAGGACTCCTCCCGTGGCTCAGCCCCTCACGCACGTCCGCGCTCCCCGCCCCCGCGTCGCCGACGATCTCGTCGTCCGCGCCCCGCTGCCCGCCGCCCAGCCATCGCGGGGCACCGAGTTCGTCATCGACGACGCGACCCTCGACCCCACGACGATCGCGCTCGCCGCCGCCCGCGCGGACGTCATCCGCATCCGGCACGGTGCCGGGCTGCCGACGCATGCCGCGGTGCGCGCGCTCGTCCAGATGCTCGACGACGAGGTCGCCGCCGTGGGCAGGGACCGCGCCGACGTGCTCGTCGTGCTCGAGGTCGAGACGGTCGTCGCAGACGACGAGGCCGACGCCCACCGCCGGCGCGAGCACCTGATGTACGCCGCGGCGTTCTCCCACCTTGCTTGGCTGCCCGGGGACGCGATGCTCGTCGCGCCGATCGACGCGCTCGCCGAGGCGGTGGCGCAGGTGCTCCGACGCACGGGCGTGGACGCGGTCGAGCTCGCCCTCGTCGGCCCGTCACGCCGCCTGGTCCCCGAGGTGGCCGCCGCGCTCCACCAGCTGTGACCCGGCCAGGGCTGCTCGCTCACCTGCGTCGCGCCCCCGCACGCACCGCCCGTCGACCGCCACCACCCCACGACCCTGCGCGTGCGCCGGCATCGAGCGCTCAAGGCCGGAGCGGGTGCTGGGTCGTCGGGGGTGGGTTCGGTGAGGCAGCGGATGCTCCGGCTTCGAGTGCGGAAGGCCGGAGCGGGTGCTGGGTCGTGGGGTGGGCGGGTCGCGGAGGTCACCGGTGGGCGGCCGCAGAGGTCAGGTGAGGGTGGTGAGGGCCTGGGAGAGGTCGTCCTGGAGGTCGTCGACGTCCTCCAGGCCCACCGAGAAGCGGACCGTGGCCTCGCCGATGCCGACGCGTGCGCGGCCCTCGGGGCCGAGCTTGCGGTGGGTCGTCGTCGCGGGGTGGGTGACGATCGACTTCGCGTCGCCCAGGTTGTTCGAGATGTCGACGACGCGCAGCGCGTCCAGCACGCCGAACGTGGCCTTCTTTGCGACCTCGGGCGGGGCGTCCTGCGGAGTGCGGAGCGTGAACGTCACGACCGTCCCGCCCCCCGTCTGCTGCTGCAGCGCGAGGGCGTGCTGCGGGTGGGACGGCAGGAACGGGTAGCGCACCGACGCGACGGCCGGGTGCTCCTCGAGCCACTGCGCGAGCCGGAGCGCGGACGCGGCCTGGTGGCGCACGCGGACGGACATGGTCTCGAGGCCCTTGAGCAGGACCCACGCGTTGAACGGCGAGAGCGACGGCCCGGTGTTGCGGATGAGGGTCTGCACGGGCCCTCGCACGAACTCCTCGGTGCCGAGGATCGCGCCGCCGAGCACGCGGCCCTGGCCGTCGATGTGCTTCGTCGCGGAGTAGACGACGACGTCCGCGCCCAGGTCGAGCGGGCGGGAGAACACCGGCGTGGCGAAGACGTTGTCGACGACGACGACGGCGCCCGCGGCGTGCGCGAGGCGCGAGACGGCTTCGATGTCGACCAGGTCCTGCATGGGGTTGGACGGCGTCTCGAAGAACACCACGTCGGCGGGCGTGGCCAGGGCCTGCTGCCACTGCGCGAGCTCGTGCCCGTCGACGTAGTCGGTCCGCACGCCCCAACGGGCGAGGATCTCGTCGAAGATCACGACGCTCGACCCGAACAACGCGCGGGCGGCGACGATCCGCGAGCCCTGGCCGACGAGCGCGGCGAGCGCGGTGAACACCGCGGACATGCCCGACGCGGTCGCGTAGCACGCCTCGGCGCCGTCGAGCAGGCGCAGGCGCTCCTCGAACGTCGAGACGGTCGGGTTGTTGTAGCGCGAGTACAGGAACCGGTCGACCTCGCCCGCGAACGCGGCCTCGGCCTGGCCCGCGGACTCGTAGGTGAAGCCCTGCGTGAGGAACAGCGCCTCACCGAACTCCCCGAACTGCGAGCGCACCTGACCCGCGCGCACGGCGAGCGTGTCGGGGCGCAGGGACTCGACGGGGACGCGGCGCGCGTCCCAGTCGCCGGGGCCCGGGACGCGGGCGGTCACGCCTGCCGCCAGGGCAGACCCTCGGCGCGCCAGCCCCAGTGGCCGCGCTGACCGTCGGGACCGATGTCGCCCTCGAAGCCGCGCAGCACGTTGTAGGCAGGCCCGAAGCCGGCAGCGGTCGCGGCCTGCGCGGCGGCGATCGAGCGCACGCCCGACCGGCACAGGAACACGACGGGCCGACCGTCGCCGGGCTCGAGACCGGCCAGGCCGAGCTGGTCGAGGAACGCGGGGTTGGGGCCCGCGGGCGTCAGCCACTCGACGAACGCCGCGCGGTCGCCCGCGTCCGTGGCGTCGGGGACGCCGATCTGGAGCCACTCGCCCTCCGTGCGCACGTCGACGAGCAGCGCGCGCTCGTCGGACGTGAGCAGGTCCCAGGCCTGCTGCGGGGTGAGGTCGCCTGCGTACGCCATGCTCTCCTCCATCGGTCCTGGCGGTAGCACCCTCGGCCGGTCGCCCGCCTCGTGAGGCAGGGACCGCGGGTTGCTGCGGCGTCGTCGAGCCAGATCTCTCGGCCGCTCTGGATGGTGGCAGGAGCGTAACGCCACGAGCCGAGGAGCATCCACCTGATGAACACAGTGTCCCGCTCTGCGAGACGTGTCCGTTCCGGCGTTGACAGTCGCGGGGCGCGATCGTCACCCTTGCCGTCAGGTCATGAGCGCCAGCGCGAAGCCCCGGCTCGCTGGCCGGCAACCCTCCTCCGCGGTGGGGTGCCCCGGGTGACGACCAGGCCGTGCACCGACCGGTGACGGCAAGCGCGGGACACCCCACAGGGGTCCCCGGATCCTCGGAGGTACCTCCATGACCGTCGTCGCCGAGCTCGCGCCGTGTCTCGAGGCCGTCTCGTCGGGCAGCCCGGCGAGCGCGACGGCCGCCCTCGCGCCCGTCGAGCCGCTGCTCCCCGTCGTCGGCGGCACCACCACCGTGCCGCTCGTGGACGGGACGCAGCGCGTCTACGCCAACCTCGACTACGCCGCGAGCGCACCCGCGCTGCAGGCGGTCGCGGACCGGGTCACGGAGGTGCTCCCGCTGTACGCGTCCGTCCACCGCGGTGCGGGCTACCTCTCGCAGGTCTCGACCGCGCTGTACGAGTCCGCGCGGCAGACGATCGCGCGGTTCGTCGACGCGCGGGAGGACGACGTCGCGGTCGTCACGCGCAACACGACCGACGCGCTGAACCTCCTGGCGGGCGTCATCCCGGCGGGCGGACGCGTGCTGGTGCTCGACCTCGAGCACCACGCGAACCTGCTGCCGTGGCTGCGCACGTCGGACCGGCACGCGCACGGGCACCGCACGACGATCCTGCCGATCGCGGCCACGGTCGCCGCGACGCTCGAGTCGCTCGCGGCGGAGCTCGCCGCGAACCCGTACGCGCTCGTCACGGTCTCGGGTGCGTCGAACGTGACCGGTGAGGCGCTGCCCGTCGAGCGTGTCGTCGAGATCGCGCACGCCGCGGGCGCCCGCGTGGCCGTCGACGGCGCGCAGCTCGTCCCGCACCGCGGCTTCTCGCTCGCAGCCACGGGCGCCGACTACGTCGCGTTCTCGGGGCACAAGACGTACGCGCCGTTCGGAGCGGGCGCGCTCGTCGGACGCCGCGACTGGCTCGACACCGGCACGCCGTACCTCGCAGGGGGAGGTGCGGTGCGCGACGTGCGCGCCGATCGGACGGTGTGGCAGCCTGCGCCCGCGCGGCACGAGGCCGGTTCGCCGAACGTGGTCGGCGCGATCGCGCTGGCCGAGGCGTGCGACGCGCTCGCCGCGCTGCCGGCGGGTGCGCTGGCCGCGCACGAGTCCGCGCTGCGCTCGCGGCTCGTCGAGGGGCTCGAGCAGGTGCCAGGTGTGCAGG
>NZ_LFKW01000051.1:33665-62305 GCF_001040865.1 Cellulomonas sp. A375-1
GTCACGTTCACGGTCGCCGACCACAACCCGGGCCTGGTCGCGGCCTACCTCGCGGCCGAGCACGGCATCGGCGTGCGCGACGGCCGGTTCTGCGCGCACCCGCTGCTCTCCCGGCTCGGCGCGTCCGAGGGCGCGATCCGTGCGTCGGTCGGTGTGGGGACGCCGAGCGAGGCCGTGGACCGGCTGGTCGGCGCGCTGCACGCGTACGTCGCCGACGGTCCCCGCTCGCGCTACGAGGTGGTCGACGGGTGCTGGGCGGTGGTCGACGACACGCGTCCGCTGATCGAGGTGCACGGCCTGGACCACCTGGCTGCCACGGCGGCGGCCGCCTGCGGACCCGCGCTGGACTGAGCGGGCCGCTGCGGTCAGCGCGCGAGCACGTGCGCCGCGCGGTTCAGCATGCTGCGCACGACGACGGGGTGCAGCGCACGCACGGGCAGGAAGTAGAGCCGGCCGCGGCGGTTGTGCAGCCGCACGTTCGTCGTGACCGCGACGAGGCCCGCGTGAGCGTCGACCGCGACGCCGCACCGGAAGTCGAGGTGCCGGTCGTCGGCGACGATCAAGGCCTCGCCGCACGACGCGTCACCGGCCACCTCGTCGACCGCGAACGTCGAACGCGGCGCGCGGGGGACGCCGAGCAGCGGGACGAGGAGCTGCCGCAGGCCGAGCGCGGCGCGCACCCAGCCGGGCATCGTGCGCAGCGAGAAGGTCGCGTCGGCCCAGGCGCGCGGGTCGGTGGGGGCGCCCGCGGGGAGCCGGATGATCGTCGTGTCGGCGTAGTCCGGCGGGAAGTCCCGCAGCGCGAGCGACCAGCGAGTGCCTGTCATCGTCGTCCCCCGTCCTGTCTGCCGAGCCCGGCCGGCCCACACCCGTCCGGCGGGTCGTCGGGCTCAGGTGACACGGCGTCCGTACGGCGCCGTATGGAAGCGACCGTACGGTAGCGTACGGATTATGGTCAAGGCCTCGACGACCAGGCAGGCGTGGGTCGACGCCGCCTACACGACGTTCCGGGACGACGGCCTCGCCGCCGTGCGCGTCGAACCCCTCGCGCGCGCGCTCGGAGCGACGAAGGGCTCTTTCTACTGGCACTTCGCCGACCGCGCCGAGCTCGTCTCGGCGGTCGTCGCGCGCTGGGAGGAGGAGCGCACCGACGCCACCATCGCGCTCGCGCAGACCGGCGGCGACGCCCGCCAGCGGGTCGAGGCGCTGTTCTCAACCGTCGCGCACCAGCGCCACGACTCCGCGACGCTCTACGTCCAGGCCGCCGCGGAGGGCGTCGGCGACGCCGTGGCTCGCGTGTCGCAGCGGCGCGTGGACTACCTCGCCGACCTGCTCGTCGAGCTCGGGCAAGCGCCCGACGAGGCGCGCCGTCGGTCGTTCGTCGCGCTCGCGACCGTCGTCGGGGTCGGCCAGCTCGCCGCGGTCGGGATCGGCCCTGACGACCCGGACGCGCTGACCGCGACCGCCCTGGCCATGGTGCTCGCCTGACGGCGTGCGCTCAGCGCACCCGCAGGCCGAGGTGCTCGGCGAGCGCCGGTGCGAGCTCGACCAGCTGCTCCGTGCTGACGGTCGCGCCCGCGAGGCCCGCGACCCCGTCGAGGTGCTGCAGGTCCCGGATGCCGCGCACGTCCGCCTCCTTGAGCGTCGCCCCGGTGACGTCCAGACGCCGCACGCGGCAGTCCTCGAACGTCAGGTGCGTCGCGCGCACGCGCGCCAGGTCGAGCTCGTCGATCACCACACCCGTGAACCGCACGTGCTCGAGCGTCGAGTCGCGCAGGTTGAGGTAGTCGACCTTCCCGCCGACGACGTGCACGCGCGTCCACCGCACCGCGTACGCCTGGACCGCGCCGAGCCGGCAGTCGTGCAGTGTCCCGTCCTGCCAGGCCGAGCCCGCGATCCGCAGCGTGGCGGAGCGCACGCCCGCCCACGACGTGTCGACGAGGCGGGCGTGCGAGAGGTCCGTGTCGTCGAGCGTGCACTGCTCGAACGCGCAGTCGAGGAACCGTGCCTCGCTCGCGTCCTGCCCGTCGAACCGCTCGCCGCGCAGGGTCAGGCCGTCGTAGTCCCCACCGGGCTCCAGCAGCATGCGCCTACCCTGCCACCACCCGCCGACGCGCCGCGAGCGTCCCACGGGCGTCCCGCAGGGCTGTCCCGCCAAGCGTCCCGCCGAGCCGCCCGTAGCGCCGTCCGCAGAGCCGCGCGCCGAGCGGGGAAATCGTGCGGGCCCGGTGCGCCGGGCGTGGCACGATCGCGCCCGTGCAGCACGACCTCACCCTCGTCGGCCCCGGAGTCCGCCTCGTCCCGCTGGGACCCGAGCACGCCGCCGCGCTCGTGGCGTTCGTCGACGACCGCGTGTGGCGCGGCATGACGACGCCCACGCCGCGCGACGAGGCCGACATGCTCGCCGACGTGACCCGCGCGCTCGAGACGCCCGGCCGGTACGCGTTCGCGGTGCTCGACGACGCGAGCGGCGCCGTGCTGGGCTCGACGTCGCTCTACGACGTGGACCGGCGCCTGGGCCGGCTCGAGGTGGGGCACACGTTCTACGACCCCGCGGTGTGGGGCACGCACGTCAACCCCGCGTGCAAGCTCACGCTGCTCACGCACGCGTTCGAGGCGTGGGGCGTGCACCGGGTGGCGCTGCGGGTGGACGCGCGCAACGCGCGCTCGCTCGCGGCGGTCGCGCGGCTCGGCGCGATCGAGGAGGGCCGGCTGCGCGGCCACCGCGTGGCGCCGGACGGCTCGCGCGGCGACTCGGTGTACTTCTCGATCCTCGCCGACGAGTGGCCCGCGGCGCGGGCGATGCTGCGGACGCGTCTGGGCCTCGACGGCACGTCCGACGAGCGTGCGGGGTCCGACGAGCGCACCGGGTTCGACGAGCGCACGGGGTTCGACGAGCGCACCGGGTTCGACGAGCGCACGGGGTTCGACGAGCCTGCGGACGTCGACGGGAGCGCGCGGGTCGGCGACGGCGCGCACGACGAGCGGTCGCACGTCGTGCTGATCGGTGGCCGCTCGGGCGTCGGCAAGACGAGCGTCGCGCACGCGCTCCACGCGCAGCTCGCGGGCGCCGACGTGCGGCACGCCGTGATCGAGGGCGACTACCTGGACCTCGCGCACCCCGCGCCGCACGTCGACCGCCTCGCGGAGCGCAACCTGCGCGCGGTGTGGTCGGCGTACCGGGATCTCGGCTACCGCCGCCTCGTCTACACGAACACCGTGAGCCCGCAGTACGCCGACGACCTCGCGGCCGCGATGGGCGACGCCCCGCGTGTGACCGCGGTGCTCCTCACGGCCGACGACGCCACGGCCCGCGACCGCCTCGCGCAGCGCGAGAGCGGCGCCGAGCTCGACGCGCACGTCGCGCGCAGCGACGCCGCCGCACGCGCGCTCGAGCGCGGCTGCCCGCCCTCGGTGCACCGCGTCGCCACCATCGGCCGCACGCCCGACGAGATCGCCCGCGGCATCGCTGCGCTGGCCGGCTGGCTGCCCGCCTAGTCCGCGTCGACCCCGTGGTTGCTCCGGCTTCGGACCCGGATACCCGGAGCAACGACTGGGTCGTGGTGGGGGAGTCGGACGAGCCTGTGGTTGCTCCGGGCTCGGCCGGGGGGGCCGGAGTGATGACTGGGTCGTGGTGGGGGAGGCGGGCGAGCCTGTGGTTGCTCCGGCCTCGGGGGCGGGGGGCCGGAGCACGCACTGGGTCAGGGGACGGGGACGACCGAGCCGAGGGCGTGGGGCTTGCCCGTGCGGGGGTGCCAAGCCGCCATCGTGAACGACGAGCCGTCCGCGGTCCGGCGGGTCGCGGTGGCGACGGTCGCCGGCAGCAGGATCGGCTTGACGAAGTCCACGTGCCAGACGAACGCGTCGCCGCGGGCCGGGCCCACGTCGGCGAGCAGCCGCGACGCGGTGTACATCCCGTGCGCGATCGCCTTGTCGTACCCGAGCGCCTTGGCCGTGAGCGCGGACAGGTGGATCGGGTTGCGGTCGCCGGAGACCGCGGCGTACCGGCGGCCGGTGTCGGCGGCGAGCCGCCACTGCCCGGTCGGCAGCGGCGCCACGAACGGCGCGCGCTCGTCGTCGTCCGGCACCAGACCGCCGAGCCGCACGCCCTTGGCGAGGTACGTGGACGTGCCGCGCCAGACGAGCTCGTCGTCGGACGTGACCTCGACGACGAGGTCCACCTGCGTGCCGGTGCGGTGGGGCCGCAACCCGTGCGCGCTCGCGACCACGTCGAGCGTCTCGTCGTACCGGACCGGCCGGTGCTGCTCGACGACGTTCGCGAGGTGCACCATCCCGGCCAGCGGCAGCGGGAAGTCCGCGCGCGCCATGAGCGCGATCGCGACGGGGAACGCGAGCACGTGGACGAACCCCGCGGGCAGGGTGTCGGTCGCGCTCTCGCCGACGAGGCGCTGGAACGCCGTCAGGTGCTCGAGCGTGGGGCGCACGCCGCGCACGCGGTAGGCGACGTCCGGCAGTGACGTGGGCGCGTTGCCGGTCCGACGGGCGAGCGCGAGCCGCCCGGAGGCGCCCGCGCCGCGCACGTACAGCCCGCCGAGCCCGGGGACGGCGGGCAGCTCGACGAGCGTCATGCGCCGACCACGTGCTGGCCGCACACCCGCAACGTGCGCCCGACGATCCCCCCGGCCTGCGGCGAGGACAGGAACGCGACGGCCTCGGCGACGTCGACCGGCTGCCCGCCCTGCTGCAGCGAGTTCATCTGCCGGGCGACCTGGCGCGCGAGCGCGGGCATCTTGGCGGTCATCTCCGTCTCGATGAACCCGGGCGCGACCGCGTTCGCGGTGCCGTCGAACGGCTCGAGCAGCGGTGCGGTCGCGCGGACCATGCCGATCACCCCGCCCTTGGTCGCGGCGTAGTTGGCCTGCCCGCGGTTGCCCGCGAGCCCCGTGGTCGAGGAGATCGAGACGATGCGCGGCGCGTCGGTGAAGTCGCCCGAGGTCAGCAGGGCCTCGTTGATCGCGAGCTGCGCGGCGATGTTCACGGCGATCACCGCGTCCCACTGCGCGTCGGTCATGTTGGCGAACAGCTTGTCGCGCGTGATGCCTGCGTTGTGCACGACGACGTCGAGCCGCCCGTGCCGTGCGAGCGCGTGCTCGAGGATCGTGGCGCCCGCGTCGTCGGCGGTGATGTCGAGCTGCAGCGCGGTGCCGCGGATCCCGTTGGCGACCGCCGCGAGCTGCTCGCCCGCGGCGGGGACGTCGACCGCGACGACCGTCGCGCCGTCCCGCGCGAGCGTGCGGGCGATCGCCGCGCCGATCCCGCGAGCCGCGCCGGTCACCACCGCGACGCGTCCGGCGAGCGGGGCGTCCCAGTCGGTCGGCAGCGCACCGGCCTGCGAGTCGACGGCCAAGAGCTGGCCGTGCACGAACGCCGAGCGCGTGGACAGCAGGAAACGCAGCGCCCCGACGACCGAGGCCGCGGTGACGGGCACGCCGTCGGCCAGGACGATCCCGTTGGCCGTGCTGCCGCCCCGCGACTCCTTGGCGATCGTGCGCACCACGGCGTCGATCCCCTGACGGGCGGCGGCCACGGCGGGAGCCGCGTCGTCGGCCGAGCGGGGGATCGTCACGACCCGCCCGCCGCGCGCGAGCTTCTTGAACGTGCTCGCCGCGGCGAGCAGCGGGGCGTGCAGGTCGGACGGGTGGTCGACCTCGGTGAGCACGACGACGACCGCGGCGTACCGCTCGTCGGGCACCGGGTGCCGGTAGACGTCCAGGCCCCAGCCGTCGAGGACCTCGTCGCCCGACGCGTCGGGCGTGGCCGAGGGTGCCGACGGCGAGCCGGACAGGAGCGCCGCGATCGCATCCGCGTCCGCGTCGGGACCCGTGCCGGAGCCCAGGACCAGGACCTTGCCGTCGACGAGCGGCTGCCCGGGTGCCCAGCGCCGCAGCGGTGCCGCGGGCGAGAAGCCGAGGACCCCGGAGAGCTTGGCGGACAGCGTCGTCGTGATCGGGTTCGCCATGTCAGGCCGCCTCGAGGATCGCGGTGAGACCGAGCCCGCCGGCCGCACAGATGGACACCAGGGCGCGCGGCGTGCCGCCGTCGCGCTGCTTGCGCAGGTGGAGCTCCTTGGCGATGGTCGCCACGATCCGCCCACCCGTCGCGGCGAACGGGTGGCCCGCGGCGAGCGACGATCCGTGCACGTTGAGCCGGGCGCGGTCGACGGTCCCGAATGCGCCGTCCAGGCCCAGGCGCTCGCGGCCGAACTCGGGCGACTCCCACGCGGCGAGCGTGGACAGCACCGTCGCGGCGAACGCCTCGTGGATCTCGACGTAGGCGAAGTCGTCCAGCGCGAGGCCGTGGCGTGCGAGCAGGCGCGGGACCGCGAACGCGGGCGCCATGAGCAGGCCGTCCTCGCCGTGCACGAAGTCGACCGCGCCGGCCTCGGCGTCGACGACGGCGGCCAGCGGCGTGAGCCCGTGGCTCGCAGCCCACTCGTCGGAGCCGAGCAGCACGGTCGAGGCGCCGTCGGTGAGCGGCGTCGAGTTGCCGGCGGTCATGGTCGCCTCGGCGTCCAGGCGGGTGCCGAACGTCGGGCGCAGCGACGCGAGCTTCTCGAGCGAGCTGTCCTTGCGCAGGTTCCCGTCGATCGTCTGGCCGCGGTACGGCGTGACGAGGTCGTCGAAGAACCCGGCGTCCCACGCGGCCGCGAGCCGCTGGTGGGACGCGAGCGCGAGCTCGTCCTGCGCCTCGCGCGTGATGCCCCACTGCGCGGTGGTCAGCGCCTGGTGCTCGCCCATCGACAGGTGCGTGCGCGGCTCGCTCGTCGACGGCGCGACGGGCGCGAGGTCCTTGGGCCGGATGCGGCCGAGCGCCGCGAGCTTCTGGGCGGCGGTCTTGGCGCGCGACAGGTCGAGCAGCGCGCGGCGCAGGCGGTCCGTCACGACGATCGGGGCGTCGGACGTCGAGTCGACGCCGCCCGAGATCGCGGACTCGAGCTGGCCGAGGCGGATCTTGTTCGACAGGCCGACGAGCGTCTCGAGCCCGGTCGCGCACGCCTGCTGGACGTCGTACGCGGGCGTCGTCGCCGCGAGCGACGAGCCCAGCACGGCCTCCCGCGCGAGGTTGAAGTCGCGGCTGTGCTTGAGCACCGCGCCCGCGGCGACCTCGCCGATGCGTTCGCCCTGCAGCCCGTAGCGGGCGACGAGCCCTTCGAGCGCGGCGGTGAGCATGTCCTGGTTCGAGGCGTGGGCGTAGGCGCCGCCCGAGCGGGCGAACGGGATCCGGTTGCCGCCGAGGACCAGGGCGCGGCGCGGCGCGCTCGTGGGGGCTGTCTTCTTGAGTGCCATCTGCGTGGCGCTCCTCTCGCGTCGTCGCGATCAGCGTCGGACCCGCAGGTCCAGGGACGTTCGTCCCGAAGTGGTGTCCAGAACCCACAGTACCTGATACCTTCAGTTTCGTGAGCCCGATCACACGTGGCCCGTCGACGACGACGGCCACCACCGGCAACGCCGCCGCGACCAGCGCCGGCGCACCCCACGCTGCGCGCGACCTACGACGTGACGAGGCTCGCCGCGACGAGCCCCGACGCGACGACCCCCGACGCGACGACCCCCGACGCGACGACCCCCGACGCGACGACCCGTTCGTCGTCGACGGCCGCTCCGCACGCTGGGCGGACCACCGCGAGGCCCGCCGCGCCGAACTCGTCCGCGTCGCGCGTCGCACGGTCCACCACAAGGGTCCCGACGTCTCCATGGAGGAGATCGCGACGGCCGCCGGCACGTCGAAGTCGATCGTCTACCGCTACTTCTCGGACAAGACCGGGCTGCAGATCGCGGTCGCCGAGGCCGTCGTGCTGCAGATCCAGGGCGCGCTCGAGGGCGTGCTGCGCGTCGCGCCCACGCCGCGCGACGGCCTGCGCGCGATGGTCGCGGTCTACCTCGAGATGATCGAGTCCTCGCCGAACGTGTACGCGTTCGTGACGCGCGACGGCTCGGTCGAGTCCGGCGGTCCGCTCGGCCACTTCCTCGACTCGGTCACGCACCTGGTCGCGCTGCCGTTCGCGCGCGAGCTGGGAGAGCACGACGCGCCCGCGCCCACGGTGGCGCACGACGACATGGCGCACGACGAGGCCGCCGACGCCGCGAGGGCCGCGCGCGACTCGCTCGCCGAGGTGTGGGCCGCCGGGGCCGTGGGCTTCGTGCGCGGCTCGGGCGAGTGGTGGATGGCGCACCGCGGCGAGCCCGGCACGCCCGACCGCGCCACCTTGACCGCACAGGTCGCCGCCTGGCTCTGGGCCGGCCCGGTCGGCCTGCTCGCCCGTGAACGCACCAGCACGCGTACCGCGTGGGAGATCCGATGACCCGGGAGACCCGATGACCACCACCACCGCGACCGACCAGCGCGGCCACGAAGGCCGTTCGCCCGCCCTGTCCGTGCACGAGGACCCGCGCATCGACGTCGCTGCGCTGACCGACCAGCTGCTCGGCCCCTACGCGCAGCTGCGCCGGGAGGCCCGCGCGGTCGCCGGCAGCCCCGAGTTCCACAAGATCGAGGGTCTGCCGCTCGCCGAGCACCGCGAGCGCGTCCTGCACCAGCTGCGCGAGCTCGTCGCGAAGCACGACGTGCTGCGCGCGTTCCCCACCCGGCTGGGCGGCGCCGACGACCACGGCGGCAGCCTGTCGCGGTTCGAGGAGCTCGTCGCGGGTGACCCGTCGCTGCAGATCAAGGCCGGCGTGCAGTGGGGCCTGTTCGCGAGCGCGATCCTGCACCTGGGCACCGAGCACCACCACGACGCGTTCCTGCCGGACGCGATGTCGGTCGAGGTGCCCGGCGCGTTCGCGATGACGGAGACGGGGCACGGCTCGGACGTCGCGTCGATCGGCACGACCGCCGAGTACGACCGCGAGACGCAGGAGTTCGTCATCCACACGCCGTTCCGTGCGGCGTGGAAGGAGTACCTCGGCAACGCGGCCCTGCACGGCACCGCGGCCGTCGTGTTCGCCCAGCTCGTCACGGCGCCCGAGGGCGGTCAGCGCGTCAACCACGGCGTGCACGCGTTCTACGTCCCGATCCGCAACCCCGCCACGGGCGAGTTCCTGCCGGGCGTCGGCGGCGAGGACGACGGCCTCAAGGGCGGCCTCAACGGCATCGACAACGGCCGCCTGCACTTCGACCACGTGCGCGTCCCGCGGACCAACCTGCTCAACCGGTACGGCGACGTCGCCCCCGACGGCACGTACTCCTCGCCCATCACGAGCCCCGGCCGGCGGTTCTTCACCATGCTCGGCACGCTCGTGCAGGGCCGCGTCTCGCTCGACGGTGCCGCGGTCAACGCGAGCAAGCTCGCGCTCGCGATCGCGGTCCGCTACGCCAACGAGCGCCGCCAGTTCGCCGGTGCGGGCGAGGACGAGGTCGTCCTGCTCGACTACCAGCGCCACCAGCGCCGTCTGCTCCCGCTGATCGCCCAGACGTACGCGTCGACGTTCGCGCACGAGGAGCTGCTCGCCGCGTTCGACGAGGTCTTCTCCGGCCGGGGTGACACGCCCGAGGGTCGCGAGGACCTCGAGACGCTCGCCGCCGCGCTCAAGCCCACCTCGACGTGGAACGCGATGACGACGATCCAGGAGTGCCGCGAGGCGTGCGGCGGGGCGGGCTTCATCGCCGAGAACCGCCTCGTCGGGCTGCACCAGGACCTGGACGTCTACGTGACGTTCGAGGGCGACAACACCGTCCTCTACCAGCTCGTCGGCAAGCGCCTGCTGGGTGACTACGCCAAGGCCCTCAAGGCCGGTGGCGCGGGCGACGTCGCGCGGTTCGTCGCCGACCGTGCCGTGCACCGCACGCCGCTCGTGCGCGCGGTCCAGACCATCGCCGACGTGGGCGACGCGCGTCGCTCCGCGGGCCAGCTGCGCGACGCCGAGACGCAGCGCGAGCTGCTCACCGACCGCGTCGAGGTCATGGTCGCCGAGCTCGCGGCCGCGCTGCGCCCTGCCGGCAAGCTCCCGCCCGCCGAGGCCGCCGCGCTCGTCAACGCCCACCAGCACGAGCTCATCGAGGCCGCCCAGGCGCACGCCGAGCGCGTGCAGTGGGAGGCCTTCACGCGCGGCGTGCAGGCGGCCACGGACCCCGGCACCAAGCAGGTCCTGACGTGGCTGCGCGACCTGTTCGGGCTCACGCTCGTCGAGCGGCACCTCGCGTGGTACCTCGTCAACGGTCGGCTCTCGGCCGGCCGTGCGCGCACGGTGTCGTCGTACATCGACCGTCTTCTGGTGCGGCTGCGGCCGCACGCGCAGGACCTGGTCGACGCGTTCGGCTTCGGTCCCGAGCACCTGCGCGCGCCGATCGCGTCGGGCGCCGAGGCCGAGCGGCAGCAGGAGGCGCGGGCGTACTACCGCGCGGAGCGCGCCGCCGGACGCCTGCCCGTCCCGGAGAAGCACCTGCGCTGAGGGCCGACGCGGGCCGCCCGGGCCCGCGTCCGCCCTGGCAGGTCAGGCGCCACCGCGGCAGGATGGCCGCAGGGGGCGGCGTGCGACCGCCCGGACCACTGGAGGTCCGATGTCCGCGGGACAGCAACCGGTCGAGAGCAAGCCCGTCCCCTGGCGCCCGATCCTGGGGCTCATCGTGCTCGCGGCGGCGCTCGTGCTGATCTTCCAGAACGCCGACGAGTACCCCGTCCACCTGTTCTGGACGTCCGTGACGATGCCGCTGTGGATCCTGCTGGCGATCACGTTCGTGCTCGGGGTGGTCGTCGGCTGGATGCTCAAGACGCGACGCGCGCGGCGCAACCGCTGACCGGTTCCCGGCTCAGGTCGGGTTGCACCGGGTCGCGATCATCTCGAACGGGTCCACGTCGGGACGCCACGGCTCGAGGTTCCACGTGGCCTTCGAACGTGCGCCGAGCTGGTGGCACGCGAGCTGCGCGAGCATGCTCGCCGAGCCGGCCTCGGCGTCCGCCGCCTCGAGCTGGGCGGCCGCGAGCTCCTCGGCCGCGTGGCCGCCCGCGCGGGTCCAGTCGGCGGGCGTGACCGCGAGCGAGCGCCCGCCCTCACGCTCGCCCCAGGCCAGGTCGAGGATCGCGCGCGCGGTGAACCACAGGCCCGTCGGCTGGGCCCGCGCGGTCAGGACTGCCGCATCGCCGTGCGCCTCGAGCCGGCCTGACGGGTCCGCCCGCAGCCCCGCGACCGGGACGTCGCCGTCGAGCACGAGCGCGGTGCCGTCGGGCAGCACGTCGAGGCGCAACGGAGCGGGCGCGGCGACGACGAGGGACGTCCCGGCTCCGTCCGTCGTGTCACGCTCGGCAGCGTTGCTGTGCGCCGCCGTGGGTACCGCGGTAGGCACTGCGGCGAGAGCGGCAGTGGGGCCACCGGTCGGTGCTGCGGCGAGGTCCACCCGGACGCTGCCGTCCTCGAGCGCGCGTGGCGTGCTCGGTGCGAGCACCAGCACCGTCACGCCCTGCGACGTGATCGGCACGCCGTCGCGCAGCGCCGCGGCGGCGAGGTCAGGCTCCGCGTCCGGGGTGCCGGGTGACGACGCACCTGCCGACGGCTCGGCGGTCGAGGCGCCGGTGCTCGGGTCACGCGACGTCGACGGGCGGTCCGTGCCGGGTGCGCACCCGCTCGCCGTGACCGCGACGGCGAGCCCGATGCCGAGCAGCCCGACGACGAGCGTGCGCCCCGTCACGGAGCGGGCTGCGGCGGGCATGGCCCGACCGTAGCCCGCCCGGGCGGCCCGGAGCTCGACCAGCGAGCTCCGGGCGCGCACTCAGCTGCGGTGGGCGGGCAGGTGCCGGCGGCGGACGTGGATCATGCGCAGGGTGATGCCCGCGACCAGCGCGGTGAGCGCGAACGCGAACCCGGGCAGCAGCGAGTCGGAGCCGGTCACGGCGAGCGGGGGCTCGTCCTCGCCCTCGACGAGGACCTCGGAGTCGATGCTCGGGGTCGGCGTCGGCTCGGGGCCGGCGACCTCACCCTCGTCGTCCCCCGGGGTCGTGGGCTCGGGCGACGGGGCCGGCGTCTCCTCGTCGGACGGCACGGGGGGCACGGCCGGCGTCGTCGTGGGCTGGGGAGCGGGCGTCGACTCGACGGGCTCGGGTGCCGGGGGCGGGGTCTGCGACGGCTCGGGCTCGGGCGACCGCGTCGGCTCCGGGCTGGGCTCCTGCGTGGGCGGCGGCGTCGGCGTCACGGTCGGTGTGGGCGACGGCTCGGGCTCGGGCGACTCCGAGGGGGACGGGCTCGGCGTGGGGTACGGGTTCGGCTTCGGCTTGCACGTCGTGTTGCAGACGGGCTTCTGGCCGCCCTCGCCGAAGTGCTCGTCGTACCCGCTCACCTGCACCCACGTGATGCACGAACCCTGGGGGACGCCGACGAGCTCCCACCGCACCGTGCTCTTCCCGACGAGCGCGGCGCTCGACCGGCCGGGCTCGATGTGGATGTTGGCCGAGCCGTCACGGCCGTGCTTGGTGTAGCGCACGTTGACGTGGTCGTGGACGTCGAACGTGTCACCGACGGGGAGCGTGAGAGCCTCGGGGGAGACGTCGTAGGGGATGGGCGCGTCCGAGCCGCCGGCCGTGGCGCTCGCGGAGCTCGCGAGCAGCAGGAGGCCGGACAGGGCGGGGACGGCAACGGCGGCGACGGCGCGGCGGAGCATCAGACCTCGAATCCTCGACAAAACGGGCTAAACGGGCATCCAGCCGCGCCAGACCTTAGGGCTGATCAGGCAAAACGCACAATTGCCTCACCGGCGTGTCGGCCGCGAAACGCCGGTGAGGCAACTGTCGTCACCCGAAGGGCGGAACGACACGTGTCACCCCTTGGTGGCCTGCGGTGGGACCGCCCTGGCCCGCCGCGCGCTCGCCGCCGGCCCGTCTCGCGCCGCGCCCGCCTCGTCGCGCGCCCCGGTCGCGGGTCTGGACAGCCGTTCGGGCGGCCGCGGAGCGTCGCTATCCTGGGCCCGTCCGCCGACGACGGCCGTGCGTCCTGCCGACCAGCGCAGGCCGCGAGCGATCTCGCCCAAGGGAACCGATGACCTCCGCACCCGCGCGCCCCAGCAGCGACCAGCACTACGACACGGTCGAGGGCGCCGCCGCGACCCCCGACCTCGCGCAGCCGTACGCCGAGCTCGGACTCAAGCCCGACGAGTACCAGCGCATCCGCGACATCCTCGGGCGGCGCCCCACGGCCGCGGAGCTGGCCATGTACTCGGTCATGTGGTCCGAGCACTGCTCGTACAAGTCCTCCAAGACGCACCTGCGGCAGTTCGGCGACAAGACGACGCCGGCCATGAAGGAGCACCTGCTCGTCGGGATCGGCGAGAACGCGGGCGTCGTGGACATCGGCGACGGCTGGGCGGTCACGTTCAAGGTCGAGTCGCACAACCACCCGTCGTACGTCGAGCCGTACCAGGGTGCCGCCACGGGCGTCGGCGGGATCGTGCGCGACATCATCTCGATGGGCGCGCGCCCGGTCGCGGTCATGGACCAGCTGCGCTTCGGCGCGATCGACCACCCGGACACCGCCCGCGTGGTGCACGGCGTGGTCGCGGGCGTCGGGGGCTACGGCAACTCGCTCGGCCTGCCGAACATCGGCGGCGAGCTCGTGTTCGACCCCAGCTACCAGGGCAACCCGCTCGTCAACGCGCTGTGCCTGGGTGTGCTGCGGCACGAGGACATCCACCTGGCCAACGCCTCGGGCACGGGCAACAAGGTCGTGCTGTTCGGCGCGCGCACCGGCGGTGACGGCATCGGCGGTGCGTCGATCCTCGCGAGCGAGACCTTCGACGACACCAAGCCGTCCAAGCGGCCCTCGGTGCAGGTCGGCGACCCGTTCATGGAGAAGGTGCTCATCGAGTGCTGCCTCGAGCTGTACGCCGCGCGCGTCGTCGAGGGCATCCAGGACCTGGGTGCCGCCGGTATCTCGTGCGCGACGTCCGAGCTCGCGTCCAACGGTGACGGCGGCATGCACGTCGACCTCGAGAACGTGCTGCTGCGCGACCCCACCCTGACGGCCGGCGAGATCCTCATGTCGGAGTCGCAGGAGCGCATGATGGCGGTCGTCACGCCCGCCAAGCTGGACGAGTTCCTCGCGATCACCGCGAAGTGGGACGTCGAGACGGCGATCATCGGCGAGGTCACGGGCACGGGTCGCCTGACGATCGACCACCACGGCCACCGCATCGTCGACGTCGACCCGAAGACCGTCGCGCACGAGGGTCCGGTGTACGACCGCCCGTACGCGCGTCCCGCGTGGCAGGACGGCCTGAACGCGGACACGTCCGCGTCGCTCGCGCGTCCGACGAGCCCCGACGAGCTGCGCGCGACCGCGCTGCGGCTGCTCGGCTCGCCCAACCTGGCCTCGAAGTCGTGGGTGACCAAGCAGTACGACCGCTTCGTGCAGGGCAACACGGCGCTCGCGCAGCCCGACGACTCGGGGGTCGTGCGCGTCGACGAGACCACGGGTCTCGGCGTCGCTCTCGCGACCGACGCCAACGGCCGCTACGGCAAGCTCGACCCGTACACGGGCGCGCAGCTCGCGCTCGCGGAGGCGTACCGCAACGTCGCGACGACGGGTGCGCGCCCGCTCGCCGTGACGGACTGCCTCAACTTCGGCAGCCCCGAGCACCCCGACTCGATGTGGCAGCTCGTCGAGGCGATCCGCGGCCTGGCCGACGCGTGCCAGGTGCTCGAGGTCCCGGTGACCGGCGGCAACGTCTCGCTCTACAACGGCACGGGCGAGCCCGGCCTGATCGACTCGGCGATCCACCCGACGCCCGTCGTCGGCGTGCTGGGCGTGCTCGACGACGTGGCCGCCGCGGTGCCCTCGGGCTGGACCGCGCCCGGCATCGCGGTCTACCTGCTCGGCACGACGCGCGCCGAGCTCGACGGCTCCGCGTGGGCCGACGTCGTGCACGACCACCTCGGCGGCCTGCCGCCCGCGGTCGACCTGGCGGCCGAGCGTCGTCTCGGCGCGGTGCTGCAGAACGCGGCGCGCGACGACCTGGTGGACGCCGCGCACGACCTGTCGGAGGGCGGTCTGGTCCAGGCGCTGCTCGAGTCCTCGCTGCGGTTCGGCGTGGGCGTGCGCGTCTCGCTCGACGCGCTGTGCGAGCGCGACGGCGTCACGCCGTTCGAGGCGCTGTTCTCGGAGTCCACGGCGCGTGCGCTGGTCGCCGTGCCGCGCTCGGAGGAGGTGCGCTTCGCCGACCTGTGCGTCGCGCGCGGCGTGCCGGCACTCAAGCTGGGCCAGACGGCCGACGTCGCGACGGGCGACGAGGAGGCGGGCCCCGCCGTCGAGGTCGAGGGCCTGTTCACGATCCCGCTGGCCGAGGCCGGCGAGGTCTTCGAGGCGACGCTCCCGCGCCACTTCGGCTGACCACCCCTGCTCGGACGAAGCCCGCGGTGCCGCTCGGTGCGGCCCGCGGGCTTCGTCGTCCCTGCGCGCGTCAGGGTCGTGCGGGGTCGCCCGACGATAACCCGACTTATTCAGTCCAGATTGTGGGACCGACGGGATGCGCCGTTGACTCCGTCCGGCCCCACCCCTAATTTCTGACCAACGCAGTCCGGATTGTCGGTCTGCGGACAGAGGTCATGAGCTCCGACGCGTAGCCCCGGCTGGTCGGACGGCAACCCTCCCGCGCGGCGGGGTGCCCCGGGTGAGGACCTGGCTCGAGCGGCACCCGCCGTCCGAGCAACGCGCCAGACCCCGGACAGGGGACGAAGGAGACCGCACGCATGAGCACGAGGAGCCTGACCGCGGACGTCCGCGCCACGCACCTGTGCACGCGCTGTCGCGTCAGGTGCGCCGCCGAGAGCTGTCGCTGAGACGACGTCCCGCGCACCGGGGCCCGCGGGCCACACCGCTCGTCGCCGGCGCTGACCGGCGCTGACTGGCGCCGTCCTCCCGGACCGCGCCCGTCTGGGCGGGCCACGCCGGCGCCGGCGACCTTCCCACCCACCACCTGACGGCCCCAGCCGTCCGGTCCTGCGCGCGTGCGCCGACCGCGGCGTCCTCGCCGACGGCAGGCGGGCCCGCGGCACGCCACGGACCACCGATCACCCGCCGCGCACGCGGCCTCGAGATGGAGCCCTTCGATGTCCCAGCACTCCCACCCTCGCTCGCGCTCGGACCGCACTCGGTCGGTGCACCTAGGCGTCGACCTCACCGACGCCGGTGCGCACCCCGCCGCCTGGCGCACGCTCGGCTCGCAGGCGCAGCGGCTGTTCGACGCGCAGCGCCTGGACGCCCTCGTCGCGACCGCGCAGCGCGGCCTGCTCGACCTCGTCGCGTTCGACGACGCGTTCTCGCTGCAGCCCGTGACCCGCCACGGCGTGCAGGGACGGCTCGACGCCGCGCTCGTCGCCTCGCGCCTGGCGCCCCGCTCGGCGGGCATCGGTCTGGTGCCGACGATCGACACGACGCACACCGAGCCGTTCCACGTCTCGAAGGCGGTCGCGACGATCGACCACGTCAGCAGGGGGCGCGCCGCGTGGCAGGTCGGCTGGTCGACGACGCAGCAGGCGACGGACGCGTTCGGGCGCAAGGCCGCGCAGGACGAGGTCGACGCGATCGACGAGGCGGGCGAGGTGATCGACGTCGTCGGCCGGCTGTGGGACTCGTGGGAGGACGACGCGGAGATCCGGGACCAGGCCACGAGCCGGTTCGTGGACCGCGACAAGCTGCACCACGTCGACTACGAGGGCATCCGGTTCGCGGTCAAGGGTCCGTCGATCACGCCGCGGCCGCCGCAGGGCCGGCCGCCGGTCGTGGTGACGGCGACGAGCGACGAGGCGCTCGCGTTGGCCGCGCGCCGGGCCGACGTGGTGCGCCTGCGCGCGACGAGCCTCGACGACGCGCTCGCCCAGCGCGCGCGGCTGGACGACCTGGCGGGCGACGCGGGCCGCAGCACCGACGAGGTGCGCGTGCTCGTCGACACGTACGTCGTCCTGGCCGACGACGAGTCGAGCGCGCGTGCGCGCCTCGAGCTGCTCGACGACCTCGAGCCGTCGTCGTGGGCGACGGACTCGCTCGTGCACGTGGGGACGGCCGGTGCGCTGGCCGAGACGATCGAGACGTGGGTCGCGGCGGGTGCCGTCGACGGCTTCCACGTGCGGCCGTCGTCGCTGTCCACCGACCTCGACGTGCTTGTCCACCGGGTCGTGCCGATCCTGCAGAGCGCAGGACTGTTCCGCACCGCCTACCCGGGTCGCACGCTGCGCGACACGCTCGGTCTGACGCGTCCCGCCAACGTGTTCGCCGCGACGGCCTGAGGGCGGGGCCATGACGACGCGACCGCGCAAGCAGATCCACCTGGGCATCCACTTCCCGGGGGTCAACAGCACGACCGTCTGGAGCGACCCGGACTCGGGTAGCCAGATCGACTTCGACTCGTTCGAGCACCTCGCGACGCGCGCCGAGGCCGCCAAGCTCGACTTCTTCTTCCTCGCCGAGGGTCTGCGCCTGCGCGAGCACAAAGGGCGCATCCACGACCTCGACGTCGTCGGCCGGCCCGACACCCTCCCCGTGCTCGCGGCGATCGCGGCGGTCACCGAGCGCATCGGGCTCGCGGGGACGATCAACACGACGTTCAACGAGCCGTGGGAGCTCGCGCGGCAGTTCGCGACGCTCGACCTGCTCTCCGGTGGTCGCGCCGCGTGGAACCTGGTGACGAGCCCGGACGCGTTCACGGGCGAGAACTTCCGGCGTGGCGGGTACCTCCCGTACGCCGAGCGGTACGAGCGCGCCGCGGAGGTCGTGCGGGTCGCCCGCGCCCTGTGGGACTCGTGGGACGACGACGCGGTGCTCGCGGACACGGCGACCGGCCGGTTCCTGCGCGACGCCGGCGTGCGTGAGGTGGTGCACGACGGCACGCACGCGCAGGTCCGGGGGACGTTCACGACGCCGCGCGGGCCACAGGGTCATCCGGTGCTGTTCCAGGCGGGCGACTCGGCGCAGGGCCGGGACTTCGCGGCACGCACCGCGGACGTCATCTTCTCGATGCACTCGACGTTCGAGGCGGGCCGTGCGTTCTACGACGACGTGCAGGCGCGCCTCGTCGCGAACGGCCGCACCCGTGGGGACCTGAAGATCCTCCCGGCGACGACGGTCGTCATCGGCCAGACAACCGACGAGGCGCACGAGCGCGCCGAGCACATCCGGCGGCAGCAGGTCTCCGGCCCGACCGCGATCGCGTTCCTCGAGCAGGTGTGGGGCCGTGACCTGACGGCCTACGACCCGGACGGCCCGCTGCCGGAGGTCGATCCCGACGTCGAGAACATCTCGATCACGCGCGGTCGGGTGCGCCACACCACCGACCCGCTCGCGGTCGCCCGCGCGTGGCGTGAGCAGGCCGAGGCGAACCGCTGGTCGATCCGCGACCTCGTGATCCGCACGACGACCCGCGGCTCGTTCGTCGGAACGGCGCAGCAGGTGGCCGACGACCTGGACAGGCACGTCCAGGAGGACGCCTCGGACGGCTTCATCCTCGTCCCGCACCTGACGCCGCACGGCCTCGACGACGTGCTCGACCAGGTGATCCCGCTGCTGCAGGAGCGCGGCTCGTTCCGCTCCGACTACACCGGCCCGACCCTGCGCGACCACCTGGGCCTGGCCCGCCCCGATCCGGCGTCGCAGCACGCGGCGGCCGAGCTCACCGCCTGACCGGACCAGCGCTCTGCCCGTTCATCCCCCGGCCTTCGGGCCCCTCGAGAGGACATCATGACCAGCACCGTCGACCGCCGCCGCACCCGCTACCGGGTGCTGGCCGCCTCCTTGCTCGCCCCCGCCCTGCTGCTGGCCGCCTGCTCGTCGGGCAGCGGCGACCCCGCGGCCGGACCCGCGACGTCCGCGACCTCGACCCCGGATACGGCCACCGCGACCCCGGGCGGGACGCTGCGCTTCGCGCTCGGTGCGTCGCCGTCGGGCGTCGACCCGCAGCAGGTCGGCTCGAACGTGAGCATCTACATCGCGCGCCAGCTCGCGGACTCCCTGACCGACCAGGACCCGGCCACGGGCGAGATCGTGCCGTGGCTCGCGACGAGCTGGGACGTGAGCGACGACCTCACGACCTTCACGTTCCACCTGCGCGACGACGTGACGTTCTCGGACGGCACCCCGCTGACCGCGACCACGGTCAAGGCGAACCTCGACGCGCTCGCGGGCCCGCTCGGCGCGTCGGCGCCGCTCGCGGCGAGCTACCTGGGCGGCTACACCGAGACGCGCGTGGACGACGAGCACACGGTCACGGTCGTGTTCGGCGCACCGAACGCGCAGTTCCTGCAGGCCACGTCGACCGTCTCGCTCGCGATCCTGTCCGACGCCACCGCGACGGCCGACCCCGCCGCACGGCTGCAGGGCGAGGTCGTCGGCTCGGGCCCGTTCGTGCTCGAGAGCTACACGCAGGACCAGGGGGCGGTGATCACGCGGCGCGACGGCTATGCGTGGGCCTCGGAGGTCTCGCGGAACCAGGGCGAGGCGTACCTCGACCAGATCGACTTCACGGTGGTCCCGGAGTCCGGGGTCCGCGCGGGCGGACTCGCGTCCGACCAGTTCGACGCGGTGGGTGACGTGCTCCCGCAGGACGTCGCGCAGGTCGAGGGCGCCGGGGGCTCGGTGCTCACGCGCACGAACCCGGGCGTCACGTTCGTCCTGCAGCCCAACGTGACCGTCGCGCCGCTCGACGACCCGGACGTCCGCCAGGCGCTGAACGTGGCGATCGACCGGCAGCAGCTCGTCGACACGGTGCTCTCGGACGCGTTCAGGCCCGCGACGAGCGTGCTCGCCTCGACCACTCCCGGGTACACGGACCTGTCCGACGACCTCGCGTTCGACGCCGCGAAGGCCGAGCAGCTGCTCGACGGCGCGGGCTGGACGAAGGGCACCGACGGCATCCGCGAGAAGGACGGCGCGAAGCTGAGCGTCGACGTGGTCTACGCACCGCTGTTCACCGGCTCGCAGGCCGTGCTCGAGCTCGCGCAGCAGCAGCTGCGGGCCGTCGGCGTCGACCTGGTGCTGCGCCAGCTCACGCCCGCGGACCAGCAGGCCGTGCTGACCTCGGGCGACTACGACACGTACTACTACAACGTCACGCGCGCCGACGCCGACATCCTGCGCACGCAGTTCTCGTCCGCGGGCCGCAACGTCAACAAGCGTGCGGCCGACGACGTGCTCGACCCGCTCCTCGACTCCCAGCTCGCCACCGCGGACCCGGCGGCGCGAGCGGGCCTCGTCACGCAGGCGCAGCAGGAGATCGTCGACGAGGCGCTGGCGATCCCGCTGTTCGAGCTCGCGCAGTCGATCGGCGTGGCCGGTGACGTGCACGGGGTGGCCTTCGACGCCTCGTCGCGCCTGCTGTTCCACGACGCCTGGATCGAGCAGGCCTGATGAGCGCCTACGTCCTGCGCCGGGTCGCCGCGGCCGTCGTCGTGCTCCTGGCGGCGTTCACGGTCACCTTCGCGGTGCTGTACCTGCTGCCCAGTGACCCGGCGAGCATCATGCTCGACGCGGGCACGGGCGGCGGGGGCGTCGACCCGGCGCAGGCGGAGGCGCTGCGCGAGCGGCTCGGGCTCGACCAGAGCCCGGCCGAGCAGTACGTCGCGGCGCTCGGCCGCACGGCCACGGGCGACCTCGGGACGTCCATCTCCTCGGGTGCGCCGGTCGCGACGCTCATCGCCCAGGCGCTCCCGGAGACGGCCAAGCTCGCGGGGCTCGCCCTGCTGCTGGCCGTCGTCGGCGGGGCCGGGCTCGCCTCGCTCGCCACCTGGACCCGGTCGCCACGGGTGCGCGGGCTGCTCCTCGCGCTGCCGCCGCTGGGCGTCGCGGTGCCGACGTTCTGGGTCGGGCTGGTGCTGCTGCAGCTCCTGTCGTTCCGGGTGCCGGTGTTCCCGGCGGTCGGCAACCAGGGGTTCGCGAGCCTGGTCCTGCCGGCGGTCACCCTGGCCGTCCCGCTGTCGGCGACGATCGCGCAGGTGCTCGCCCAGGGCATGCGCGCGGCGTGGGGGGCGCCGTACGTCGAGACCGCGCTCGCCAAGGGCGCGACCCGCACGCGGGTGCAGCTGCGGCACGTGACCCGCAACGCGGCCCTTCCGGCGCTCACGCTCCTCGGCGTGCTCGTCGGGAACCTGCTCGCGGGGGCGGTGGTCGTCGAGACCGTCTTCTCGCGCCAGGGCTTCGGGCGCCTCGTGCAGGCCGCCGTCACCACGCAGGACATCCCCGTGGTGCTCGGGCTCGTGCTCGTCGCGGCGCTCGTGTTCGTCGTCGTGAACCTCCTGGTCGACCTCGCCTACCCCCTGCTCGACCCGCGCACGGCCGTGACCTCGTACGCAAGGAGCCTGTGATGAGCCTTCTCGGCACCCGCCCCGCCGACGTCGTCGGCGCACGACGCGCGTCCGCCGTCCTGCCGGCGAGCCCCGGACCCGTCAGCACCGGAACGACGAGCACCGGAGCCTCGAGCACCGGGGCGGCTCGGACCACGAGTCTGCGCGCCAGGCCCGGGACCGGCCCCGCGACCGGGCGGCTCGCGCGGGCCCGCCGGCACTCGCTCGCGCGGCCCGGCGCGCTCGTGGCGCTGCTCGTCGTGACGGTCGTGGTCGCGTGGGCGCTCGTGCCCACGGCGTTCACGTCCGCCGACCCGATCACGGGCGTGCCCGCGGACAACCTCCTGCCGCCCAGCGCGGCTCACTGGTTCGGGACCGACCACCTGGGTCGAGACCTGTTCGCGCGCACGGTGCACGGCACGGGCCTGTCGCTGCAGGCCGCCGCGGTCGCGATCGTCATCGCGCTCGGTGCCGGGTCGCTGCTCGGGCTCGTCGCGGGGTTCGTCGGCGGGCGCGTCGACGACGTGCTCATGCGCCTGACCGACGTGCTGCTGGCAATCCCCGGGCTGCTGCTGTCGCTCGCGGTCGTGACCGTGCTCGGGTTCGGGACGCTCAAGGTCGCGATCGCGGTGGGTGTCGCGTCGGTCGCGACGTTCGCGCGCGTCATGCGCGCCGAGGTGCTGCGGGTGCGCAGCGCGACCTACGTCGAGGCGGCGCGGCTCGCGGGCGCTCGTCGTGGCTCGGTCGTGGTGCGTCACGTCGTGCCGAACGCCGCGGGTCCCGTGCTCGCGCTCGCGACGATCGAGCTGGGGACCGTGGTCCTGGCGGTCTCGGCGCTGAGCTTCCTGGGCTTCGGCGCGATCCCGCCGACCCCCGAGTGGGGCTCGCTCGTGGCGGAGGGCCGCAACTACCTCGCGACCGCGTGGTGGTACTCGACGCTCCCGGGGCTGGTCGTCGCGGTCGTCGTGCTGTCCGCCGGGCGCCTCGGCCGCGCGTTCGAGCGCGGGGGGAGGACGGCCCGATGAGCACCCAGACGCCGACGCTGCCGGGCGCACCCGAGGAGACGCACGCACCCGACGCGCGGCCCGTGCTGGCCGTGCGGGACCTGCGGGTCACCTACGACGGCACCGACGGACCCGTCGAGGCCGTGCGCGGCGTGAGCCTCGAGGTGCACCCGGGCGAGGTCGTCGCGCTCGTCGGCGAGTCCGGCTCGGGGAAGTCCACCACGGCGCACGCCGTCGTCGGGCTGCTGCCCGAGACGGGCCGGATCGCCGGCGGGCGAATCGACCTGGGCGACGACGAGCGCACCTCGCTCGAGCTCGCGTCCCTGCCGGTCCGCGCGTGGCCGCGGGTCCGCGGTGCGCGCATCGGGCTGGTCCCGCAGGACCCGGGCGTCGCGCTCAACCCCGTGCAGCGCGTCGGCGACCAGGTCGCCGAGGCCCTGCGCATCCACGCCCGCGCGGGCCGGCGCGAGGCGCACGCGCAGGCGGTCGAGATCCTGCGCGCCGTCGGGATCGACGAGCCGCAGGCCCGCGCCCGGCAGTACCCGCACGAGCTGTCGGGCGGCATGCGGCAGCGCGTGCTGATCGGCATCGCTCTGGCGTGCGAGCCCGAGCTCGTGGTGGCCGACGAGCCGACGAGCGCGCTCGACGTGACCGTGCAGCGCCGCGTGCTCGACCTGCTCGCGGACCTCACGTCGCGCACCGGCACCGCGGTCCTGCTCATCACGCACGACCTCGCCGTCGCTGCGGACCGTGCCGAGCGGATCGTCGTGATGAAGGACGGCGAGGTCGTCGAGACCGGGCCGACCGCACGCGTGCTGAGCGACCCGCAGCACCCCTACACGCGTGAGCTGCTCGCCGCGGCACCGGGCCTGCGTGCGGCGCAACGACCGGGGACCGCACCCCTGCCCGACGAGCGCGACCGGGGCTCGTCGTCCCGGGTGCAGGTCCGCGCCCGCGCGGTCGCGGCGGACCTGCCCACCCCGCCGGCGGGCGGCCTGCTCGTCGTCGACGGGCTGCGCAAGACGTTCCGGATCGGTGGACGCCGCTCGGGCGCGAGCGTGCGCGCGGTCGACGACGTGTCGTTCTCGGTGCCGCGCGGGTCGGCGTTCGCGCTGGTCGGCGAGTCGGGGTCGGGCAAGTCGACGACCGCGCGGCTCGTGCTGGATCTCGAGCGCGCCGACGCGGGCTCGGTGCGGTTCGACGGTGTGGACGTCGCGGGTGCCCGGGGTGACGCGCTGCGCACGCTGCGGCGGCGCACGCAGCTCGTGCACCAGAACCCGTACGCGTCGCTCGACCCGCGCTTCACGGTCGGGCAGGTGGTCGACGAGCCGCTGCGCGCGCACCGCGTCGGCACGGCAGCACAGCGCCGGGACCGCGTCGCCGAGCTGCTCGACCAGGTGCGGCTGCCCGCGGCGCTCGCGCGGCGCCGCCCCGGCGAGCTGTCCGGCGGGCAGCGGCAGCGCGTCGCGATCGCCCGGGCGCTCGCGCTGGACCCCGATCTGCTCGTCCTCGACGAGCCGACGAGCGCGCTCGACGTCTCGGTGCAGGCCCGCGTGCTCGACCTGCTCGCGGACCTGCGCGCGCAGCGCGGCCTGACCTACCTGTTCATCTCGCACGACCTGGCGGTCGTGCGTCAGGTCGCGGACGAGGTCGGCGTCATGAGCGCCGGGCGGCTCGTCGAGACCGGACCGGTCGACCAGGTCTTCGACCACCCGCAGCACCCGTACACCGTCGAGCTCGTCGGGGCGATCCCCGGCCGGCACCACGAACGAGAGGCGATCCGATGACGACGACCCTGCCCGAGAACCCGACCGCCGCTGTGCACGTCGATCAGGACGCGCACGTCGAGTGGGAGCAGTGGCACGCAGCGCGCGAGCGCGAGCTGGCGACGACCCACGGCTGGCTCACGCCCGTGGCCTACCTGCCGCTGCCGTCGCAGCCCGCCGCGTTCGACGGCGTCCCGGGCGTGTGGTGGGCCGACGAGCACGGCGCGCACCACAAGCGCGCCGCCGACGAGCCCGGCGCGGGGACGACGCACGTCGTCGCCGAGGCGGGCTCCTCGATCGTGCAGACGTTCGTGCCCGAGGGCCGCACGGGCGCCGAGGCAGAGGTCGCGGTCGAGCTCGTCCGGCGCACGGGCCGCTACGCGCTGCGCCTGCGCGACCCGCGCGCCGCGGCGCGTGCCGCCTTCACGGGCGTCCCGACGTTCCCGTACGACGCGTCGTGGGTGCTGGACGCGCCGGTCCGCTGGTACGACGAGCCGCGCCCCGTGGTCGTCGGCGCGGCGCGGCCCGGGCTCGTCCACCGCACGACCGTCGTCGGCGAGGTGGACCTGGAGCGCGCGGGCCGCAGCGTGACGCTGCAGCTCACGGGCGGGAAGGGCGGCTCGGCGGCGCTGCTGTTCACCGACGAGGCGCCCGGCCTCGCGCCGTGGCGCGTCCTGACGGTCGAGCGCCCGTCGGACCCGGGCGCGACGGGCTCGCCGGAGACCGCGACCGTCCGCCTGGACCTCAACCGCGCGGTCAACCTGCCGTTCGCGTTCAGCGACCACGGCACGTGCCCCGCGCCGGTGCCCGGAAACCACGTGCCGTTCGCGGTCGCGGCCGGCGAGCGAGCCCCGCGATGAGTACGGTCCAGCTCGCGCAGGACGAGTCGCGCGTGCTCGTGCCGCCGCCGGTGCGGCCCGTGGTCACCGCGGCCGACGAGCCGCCGCTCGAGGAGCTGCGGATCGTCGGCGCCCGGCACCCGGGCCGCTGGCTCGCCACGGGCGTCGTGCTCCTGCTGCTCGCGATGGTCGTGAGCTCGCTCGTGACGAACGAGCGGTGGGAGTGGGATCTCGTCGCGCAGTACCTCACCTGGCCGTCGGTGATCGACGGAGCGTGGGGCACGATCCGGCTCACCGCGGTGGCGTCCGTGGTCGGCTTCACGCTCGGCACGGTGCTCGCGCTCATGCGCCTGTCCCGCTCGCCGCTGCTGCAGGCGGTGTCCTGGACGTACACGTGGGTGTTCCGCTCGGTGCCGCTGCTGCTGCAGCTCCTGCTCTGGTACAACCTCGCCTACCTGTACCCCCACCTGAGCGTGGGCGTCCCGTTCGGTCCCGAGCTCGCGTGGCTCGACACGCTCTCGCTCGTCGACAAGTTCTGGGCCGCGATCCTGGGGCTGGGCCTGTCGCAGGCCGCCTACTCGGCGGAGGTCGTGCGGGCCGGAATCCTCTCGGTGGACCAGGGCCAGCAGGAGGCCGCGGCCTCGCTCGGCATCCCGCGCCGCCGTCAGGTCACGCGGATCATCCTCCCGCAGGCGATGCGCTCGATCGTGCCCACCGCGGTCAACGAGGTGATCGGGCTGCTCAAGGGCACGTCGATCGTCTACGTCCTGGCGTACGGCGAGCTGTTCTACATCGTCAGCGTGATCATGGGCCGCAACGGCCGGATCGTCCCGCTGCTGCTGGTCGCCTCGATCTGGTACCTGGTCCTCACGACCCTCATCACGGTCGTGCAGTACTACGTCGAGCGGTACTACGCCAAGGGCGCGGTGCGCACGCTGCCGCCCACGCCGCTGCAGCGCGTCCGGTGGGCGACTCTGGTGCTCGCCGCCCGGGTCACGGGCCGTCCGGTGCCCGCGAGCGTCCCCCCGGCCTACGCCGCCCGCGCCCGCGTGGGTGTGCTGACCCGCACGCGCCGCAGCGTCGGGGGGCTCGCATGAGTGCGCCGACGAGCGTGGCGCAGCCGGGTCTGGTCGAGGTGCACGGCGTGCACAAGAGCTTCGGCACGCTCGAGGTGCTGCACGACGTGTCGCTGACGGTCGAGCCCGGCTCGGTCACCGTCATCCTCGGACCGTCCGGCTCGGGCAAGTCGACCCTGCTGCGTGCGATCAACCACCTCGAGAAGGTCGACCAGGGCTTCATCGCGCTCGACGGCGAGCTCATCGGCTACGCGCGCAAGGGCCGCACGCTGCGCGAGCTGTCCGAGCGGGAGATCCTGCGCCAGCGCACGCAGATCGGGTTCGTCTTCCAGAGCTTCAACCTGTTCCCGCACCTGACGGCGCTCGAGAACGTGGTCGAGGCGCCGGTCTCGGCGCAGCGCCGCCGTCGCGAGGACGTCGAGCCCGAGGCCCGCGAGCTGCTCGCCCGCGTGGGCCTGGCCGACAAGGCCGACGTCCGCCCGCGTCAGCTCTCGGGCGGCCAGCAGCAGCGCGTCGCGATCGCGCGCGCGCTCGCGCTGCGCCCCACGGTCCTGCTGTTCGACGAGCCGACCTCGGCGCTGGACCCCGAGCTCGTCGGCGAGGTCCTCGAGGTCATCAAGGACGTCGCCCGCACGGGCACGACCCTCGTCGTCGTGACGCACGAGATCGGCTTCGCGCGTGAGGTCGCCGACACCGTCGTGTTCATGGACGCGGGCGTCGTCGTCGAGCAGGGCCCGCCCGACCAGGTGCTCGACGCCCCGCAGCACGAACGCACCCGCAGCTTCCTGCAGAAGGTCCTGTGACCGGCGCGAGCCCGCGTCGGCCCCTGCAGCCGTCCCCCGAGCCCTGGCCACCCGGCCTCCCCGATGCGGCCCACGCCGCACCTGACCGAAAGGCACCTCCCGTGACGACGACGACCCGGCGCACCCGCGCCCGTGCCGTGCCCACGAGGGCGCTCGCCGCGCTCGCCACCGCCTCCCTGCTCGCGCTGACCGCCTGCGCGTCGGTGAGCACCGAGAAGCCGCAGGAGACCCAGAAGGCGGGAGGTGCCGTGACGGCCGCGCCCGCCGCGGCCGGCCTGACCGTGAGCACGAGCCCGGACCAGGACCGCATCCGCACCACCGAGTCCGCCGAGGCGGTCGCGCTGCTGCCGGACGCGTGGAAGAACAAGGACGAGATCGTCGTCGCGATCAGCGCCGGGGCCGCGCCGCCGCTCGGCTTCCTGGCGGACGACGACGAGACGCCCATCGGCAACGAGACGGACATCGCCCAGCTCGTCGCCGACGCGCTCGGCAAGGACGTCCGGATCGAGGTCAAGGCGTGGGCCGACTGGCCCCTCGCGCTGCAGTCGGGCGACGTCGACGCGGTGATCTCCAACGTCACGGTGACCGAGGAGCGCAAGGAGACGATCGACTTCTCGAGCTACCGCAACGACGAGCTCGGCTGGCTCGTCAAGACCGGCTCGGACCTCACGTCCATCACCACGCGCGAGGACATCGCGGGCAAGGTCGTCGCGGTCGGCTCCGGCACCAACCAGGAGAAGATCGTGCTCGAGTGGGACCGCCTCAACCAGGCGGACGGCCTCGAGCCCATCAAGGGCCCGGAGTACTACGAGCAGTTCACCGACGTGCTGCTCGCGCTGCAGTCGGGGCGCATCGAGACGTACGTCGGCCCGAACGCGTCGCTCGCCTACCAGGCGGCGATCTCGCCCGACGACTTCACGGTCGTCGGCACGCTCAACGGCGGCTGGCCGGACACCGCGCAGATCGCGGTCGCGACCAAGAAGGGCGCCGGCGCGGTCGACGCGGTGACCGCGGCCATCAACCACGCGATCGACGACGGCACCTACCTGCAGGTGCTGCAGCGCTGGGGCCTGGAGTCCGAGGCCATCGAGAAGTCCGAGTCCAACCCGCCGGGGCTGCCCAAGACGTCCTGACCGGACGCCACGGGTGCCCGCGCGCCGACTCTCCCGGCGCGCGGGCACCCGCCCCGCACGACCACCACAGGAAGGGACCTCGATGACCGAGCACGTGGACCACCTCGTCGTCGGCGGCGGCGTGATGGGCTCGGCCGCGGCCTGGCAGCTCGCCCGCCGCGGCCGCGAGGTCGTGCTGCTCGAGCGGTTCGGGCCGGGCCACGACCACGGCGCGTCGCACGGCTCGTCGCGCATCTACCGCACGTCGTACCCCGAGCCCGTCTACCTCGACCTCGCCCAGGAGGCGCTCACACTCTGGCGGCTGCTCGAGGCCGAGTCCGACGAGGCGCTGCTCGAGGTCACGGGCGGCGTGAGCCACGCGCGGCCCGACCTGCCCACCGCGCGGCGCACCGAGCAGATCGCGCGGGCGTTCGCCGCGCGCGGCGTCCCGTTCGAGTGGCTCGACCCGGCCGAGGCCGCCCGTCGGTGGCCCGGGATCCGGTTCGAGGGCCGGGTGCTGCACGAGACCGCGACCGCGGGCCGGCTGCACGCCGACCGTGCCGTGAGCGCGTTGCAGAGGCGGGCCGCCGCGCACGGCGGCGACGTCCGGCACGAGACCGCGGTGCGTCACCTCGAGCTCGCGGGCGACCGCGTCCGCGTCGTGACGCAGCGCGGCGAGATCCTCGCGCGCAGCGTGGTCGTCGCGGTGGGTGCGTGGAGCGCCGGCGTGCTGGCGGAGGTGCTGGACGACGCGCGTGACCCGAGCGGCCCG
>NZ_LFKW01000051.1:62399-76911 GCF_001040865.1 Cellulomonas sp. A375-1
TGACGCAGGAGCAGCCCGCGCACTTCGCCCCGCGCGACCCGGCGGTGCTCGCCGGCACCGCCCCCTGGCCGAGCTTCACGCACGACCCGGGGCCGGACGCAGGCTTCCCGAGCGGCGTCTACGGGCTCGCTGCGCCCGGTGAGGGCGTCAAGGTCGGGTTCCACGCGGTCGGGCCGCGGGTCGACCCGGACCGCCGTGACCGGACCCCCGAGCCCGAGCAGCTCGCCGCGCTGCGCCGCTACGTGCGCACCTGGCTGCCGGGCCTCGACCCCGACGCCTACGAGCCCGTGAGCTGCACGTACACGACGACGCCCGACCACGACTTCGTGCTCGACCGGCGCGGGCCTGTCGTCGTCGCCGCCGGCTTCTCGGGCCACGGCTTCAAGTTCGCGCCGGCCGTCGGCCGCGTCCTGGCCGACCTCGCCGACCTCGCGCGGGACCGCCCGCCCGCCACCCCGACCGCCACCCCGACCGTGCGGCCGGACCTCGCGCGGTTCGCGCTCGCGCGCTTCGCCGCCGCGCGCTCGCTCGTCGCCCCCTGACCCGCCGCCCGTCCGCTCACCGCCAGTCCCTCGACCGTCACCCGTACCGCAAGGAGCCATCCCGATGACCGACCGCCCCGCCGTCCCGCGCGTGCCCCTGTCCGTGCTCGAGCTCGCGATCGTGCCCGAGGGCGGCTCGGGCGCGGACGCGGTGCGCCGCACCGTGGACCTCGCGGTCGAGCTCGACCGGCTGGGTTACGCGCGCGTGTGGTTCGCCGAGCACCACCTGGCCGCGGGTGTCGCGTCGGCATCGCCCGCCGTGCTCGCCGCTGCGGTCGCCGCGCGCACCGAGCGGATCCGCGTCGGCAGCGGTGCCGTGCTGCTCAGCACGACGAGCCCGCTGATCGCCGCCGAGCAGTTCGGCACCATCGCGGCGCTGCACCCGGACCGCGTGGACCTCGGACTGGGCCGCGCGTTCACGCCACCGCCGGCCGCCGCCGACGACGCCCCGGTGCAGGTGCGCGCGTCCACGCCGCGGCCGAGCACGGGCCCACGCGTCGTCGACGGTCTCTACGTGCCCGGGGCGCCGCCCGTGGACTTCACGGACTCCGCGCTGCGCGAGCGGCTGCTGGCGCACAAGCGCGTCGTGGGGGCCTCGCGCACGCCGTCGTCGTTCCGCGACGAGCTCGAGCTCGTGCTCGGGCTACGGGCCGGCACGTACCGCGACGCCGACGGGCACCTCTACCCGAGCCCGCCCGTCGAGGGCGCGTCGTGGGAGCCGTGGGTGCTCGCGTCGAGCGCGGGGGAGAGCGCCCGGGTCGCGGGCGAGCTCGGGCTGCCGGTCGCGGCCAACTTCCACGTGAGCCCGGCCACGACGCTCGACACGATCGCCGCCTACCGCGCCGCGTTCCGCCCGGGTGTCCTCGCCGAGCCTTACGTGATCGTGTCCGCTGACGTCCTCGTCGCCGACACGGCCCAGCGCGCGCGGGACCTCGCGCGGCCGTTCGCCGACTGGGTGCTGTCCATCCGCACGGGCAGCGACGGCGCGATCGCCTACCCGCAACCGTCGGGCGTGGCGTCGTGGGAGGACCGGCCGCAGGCCGAGCGTGACCTCGTCGCCGACCGCGTGGACACCCGCATCGTCGGCGACCCGGAGACGGTCGTCGCACGGCTCGAGACGCTCCAGCGCGTCACGGGCGCGGACGAGCTGCTCGTCACCACCGAGGCGCACGACCCGGCCGATGCGCGGCGCTCGTTCGAGCTCCTCGCGCAGCACTGGTTCGCCGCGACCACCGCCACCGCGGACGTCACCACCCCGACCTCTGCCACCCCGACCGCGTCGACCGGGCTCGAGCTCGCGGCGCGCTGACCACACAAGGAGACCCACCATGCCCGTCGAGTTCCTCGGCATCGCCACGACCAACGACCAGTCGGAGACGAGCGCGCGCAGCACGCGACCGTTCGACCTCGGCTACCTGGAACGCCTCGTGCGCGCGCACGCCGACAACGGCTGGACGCGCGTGCTGTTCGCGTACGGCTCGTCGGGACCCGAGCCCGCAGCGCTCGCCGCCCACGTCGCCGCACGCGTGCCGGACATCGAGCTGCTGCTCGCGCACCGGCCGAACGTGTCCTACCCGACGTACGCGGCCAAGACGTTCGCGACGCTCGACCAGCTCTCGGGCGGTCGGCTGTCGGTGCACTTCATCACGGGCGGCAACGACCACGAGCAGCGGCGCGAGGGCGACACGCTGACCAAGGACGAGCGCTACGCGCGCACGCAGGAGTACATCCAGGTCGTCAAGCAGGCGTGGGCCAGCGACGAGCCGTTCGACCACCACGGCCCGTTCTACGACTTCGACGACTTCGTGCTGGACACCAAGCCGTTCGAGGGGCGCACGCCGACGATCTCCTTCGGCGGCTCGTCGGACGCGGCGTACCGCGTGGGCGCCGCGGAGGCGGACATCTACGCGGTGTGGGGGGAGCCGCTGGACCGCACGCGCGAGCAGATCGAGCGGGTGCACGCCGAGGCCGCCGCGGTCGGCCGCACGACGCCGCCGCGCATCCACGCCGCCTTCCGGCCGATCGTCGCGCCCACCACCGAGCTGGCCTGGGAGAAGGCCCACCGGGTCCTCGACCGCATCGAGGCGCGCAAGGCCGCCGCGGGCGGGACGCTGAGCCGCCGGCACCCGATCACCTCGCCCGAGAACGCCGGGTCTCAGCGCCTGCTCGCGATCGCCGCGGCAGGCGAGCGGTACGACGACGTGCTGTGGACGGCGACCGCCAAGGCCACGGGCGGCGCGGGGAACTCGAACGCGCTCGTCGGGACGCCCGAGGACGTCGCACAGGCGCTGCTCGCCTACTACGACCTCGGCGTGCGCGTGATCTCCGCGCGCGGTTACGACCTGCTCGACGACGCGATCGACTTCGGTCGCTACGTCATCCCGCTGGTCCGCGAGGGCGTCGCCGAGCGGGACGCGCGCGCCGCCGCGGCCGCACGGGCCGACGAGCCCGCCGTGGCCGACGAGCCCGCCGCCTGACCCCACCGGCCCCCACACCCACCCGCAGGAGCATCCGTGCGTTTCCAGGTCCTCGACATCGTCTTCAACCCGCCGCACCCCGTCACGGGTGAGGCGGTCCCGCCGTCCGACCGGCTCAACCGCGTCGTCGAGACCGCGGTGCTCGCCGAGGAGCTCGGGTTCGACTCGTTCGCCGTGGGGGAGCGGCACGCCGGCGAGGTGCTCTCGTCGGCCCCCACGGTGATCCTCGGTGCGATCGCGGCGCGCACCGAGCGGATCCTGCTGTCGACGGGCGTCACGGTCCTGTCGCTGCTCGACCCGATCCGCGTCGCCGAGGACCTCGCGACCGTCGACCAGCTCAGTCGCGGGCGGCTCGAGATCGTCATCGGCAAGGGCAACGAGGTGCTGCAGTACCCGCTGCTCGGCCTCGACCTGGGAAAGCAGTACGAGTACCTGCAAGAGAACTACGAGCTCCTGCGCCTGCTGCTCAGCGAGGAGGACGTGACCTGGGAGGGCGTGCACCGGCACCGCCTGGAGGACGCGACGACCCTGCCGCGGCCGTTCTCCGGCCCGTTCCGGATCTGGCACGGGTCGGCGACCTCGCAGTTCGCGGTCGACCTCGCGGCGCGCCACGGCGACCCGATCGTCTCGGCGAACGCATTGCAGCCGCGCGAGAGCTATCGCGCGCTGATCGACCGGTACCGCGAGCAGTACGAGGCGCACGGCCACGACCCGGCGTACGCGTTCGTCGGCTCCGGCTCGGGCGGCCTGTACCTCGCGGACACCACCGAGCGGGCGGTCGAGCAGTTCCGGCCGATCTTCGAGGGCCAGCTCGCGGCGCAGCGCAGGCGCGGCTACGGCCCGCAGCACGTGGGCGTCGGGTCGAGCTTCACGACGGTCGAGGAGGCCGTGGAGCGCGGCCCGGCGCTGGTCGGATCGCCCGAGCGGGTGGTCGAGAAGATCCTCGACTACCACCGGACGTACCAGCACGACCTGCAGTCGGTCTCGGTCAACCACCTGCTCCCGCCCGACCACCAGGCCGACGTGCTGCGTCGGTTCGCCGAGGAGGTCGTCCCCGCGGTCAGGGCCGAGGTCACCACGACCCTGTGGTCCGAGTCCGACGAGCGCCGCGCGGCCGGCTTCACCGCGAAGTGACGGACGCTCCCGCGTCGCCCGCGTCCGCGAGCCGGCCGCCGCTGTCAGGGGTGCACTGGTTCCTGCCGACCTCGGGCGACGCGCGGGGCATCCTCGGGGGCTTCCACGCCAAGGACTCGCGCGGGCACGCCGCGGGCTACCGCGCGCCGAGCCTGGAGTACCTCACGCAGGTGGCGCAGGCCGCGGACTCGCTCGGGTACGACGCGGTCCTGACGCCCACGGGCACGTGGTGCGAGGACGCCTGGGTGGTCACCGCGGCGCTCGCCGCCGTGACGCAGCGCCTGCGCTTCCTCGTCGCGCTCCGGCCCGGGCTGGTCTCCCCGACGCTCGCGGCGCAGACCGCCGCGACGTTCCAGCGGCTGTCCGGCGGACGCCTGCTGCTCAACGTCGTGACGGGCGGCGACGAGGTCGAGATGCAACGGTTCGGCGACTGGCTCGGCCACGACGAGCGGTACGCGCGCTGCCACGAGTTCCTCGACGTGGTGCGCGGCGTGTGGGACTCCTCGCCGTTCTCCTACTCCGGCGAGCACTTCCGCGTCGCGGGCGGGGCCGTCCCCGTCGCGCCCGAGCCGCGGCCGGAGATCTACTTCGGGGGCTCGTCGTCGGCCGCGCTGCCCGTGGCGGCGGCGCACGCGGACGTCTACCTGACGTGGGGTGAGCCTCCCGCGCAGGCCCGGGCGAAGATCGACGAGGTGCGCGCGCTCGCGGCGGCGCGCGGCCGCGACGTGCGGTTCGGCGTGCGGCTGCACGTGATCACGCGCGACCGCTCGTCGGACGCGTGGGACGTCGCCCAGCGCTGGCTCGACGACCTCGACCCCGCGTCGATCGCGCAGGCTCAGCGGGGTCTGTCCGCGTCGGGTTCGGTGGGCCAGCAGCGCATGGTGGCGCTGCACGGCGCGGGCGCGCTCGCGGACAGCCGCGACGCACGCGCGCTCGAGATCCACCCCGGGCTGTGGGCCGGCGTGGGGCTGGTGCGCGGGGGCGCCGGGACGGCGCTGGTCGGGAGCCACGACGAGGTCGCCGACCTGGTCGGGGAGTACCACGCGGCGGGGTTCGACGAGCTGGTCCTGTCCGGCTACCCGCACCTCGAGGAGGCGTACTGGTTCGCCGAGGGCGTCCGCCCCCTCCTCGAGGCGCGTGGCGTGACCCGTCAGATCGCGGAGTGCCCGCCGATCCGGTGGTAGGTCCGGTCGTGGTAGACCAGCGGCGACGCGGCCTCCAGGCCCGTGCGGTGGGCGCTCTCCGGCTCGACGTGCACGCTCGAGGAGATCGCCTCGACCGAGACGAGGTGGCTCGACCCGACGGCCGTGCGCTGCACCACCCGGCCCCGCACCCACGCGAGCGCGCCGTCGATCACGGGCTCGCCGGTCTCCAGAGCGCTCCAGCCGCCTGCCGCGAACCGGTCGATGCCGCTCGTCGCGAACCGTGCCGAGACGTCGTCCTGGTGGTCGGCGAGGAAGCTCAGCGTGAGCGTGACGGCCCGCTCGACGGCGGGCCAGGAGGACGACGACGACGCGAGCGAGAACGCGAGCAGCGGCGGCTGCGCGGACACCGAGATCACCGACGTCGCGGTGAAGCCCACGGGCCGGCCGTCCTCGTCGCGCAGCGCGACCACGACCACCCCCGCGGGGTGGCCGCGGAACACGGCCTTGTACTCCTCGGGTGACAGACGCGGCGTCGGCGCGGCGCAGGACGTGCCGGACGTGCCGGACGTCCCCGAGCGCGGCCCGACGACGGGCTCGGCGGTCATCGGGCCACCGCCGCGAGCTCGTCGGCCTCGACGCCCGAGGTGCGGGTGTCCCGTGCGGCACCCAGCGAGCGCCGTAGCGCCTCGCCCCCGCGCGCGAGCCACGCGTCGACCACGGGGGGCAGGTCGGCAAGGTCCGCCTCGGTCACGGCGAGCGAGCGGGTCGGCACGACCGCGCCGAGCTCGACGAGCACGGGCCGCAGGTGCACCTCCCCGACCAGCGCGTGGGCGGGGGTCCCGGACACGACGAGCGGCACGACGACGACGCCAGCCAGGCCGTCGGGCCCGTACAGGTCGAGGAACGCCTTGAGCAGCCCGGTGTAGGAGGCCTTGTAGACGGGCGTCGCGACGACCGCGACGTCGGCACCGGCCAGTGCGGTGCGGGCCGCGTCAGCCCGGGGGTGGTCGGCGGCGAGGATCTCGTCGGCGAACGCGGCCAGGTCGATCGGTGCGGCGACCTGCCCGTCGACGTGTGCCGCGATCGCCGCGGCGACCTGCCGGGCCGCGCCCAGCGTGCGCGATCCCTCGCGCGGGTTGCCCGACACCACCACCACGGTGGGTCGGGGCGTGGTCTGCGTGCTCATGTGGGTGCCCCTCGCATTCCTCGTCCGTCACGGTTGCCGACCCCAAGGGCCGGCCCGGTCTCCCCCGGGAGCACCCCGTCGTGACCGGGGTTGCCGACCAGCGAGCCGGGGCTTGGCGCTGGTTCTCGTGACCTGGCAGAGGGGTATAGCAGCGGCGTCGGAAATGGGTACCGAATAAGTCGGAAATCTCGTCAGCTGGACGGGTGCCGGAGGCTCACGAGGCGTCGACGGGGGGCAGGTTCACGAACTGGAACTGCCACTGCGCGGGCAGGTCGCGGGGCACCATCACGGTCGTCGCACCCGCGTCCCACGACGACGGGACCAGGAACATCGCGTCGGGGCCCTGCACCAGCAGGCGCAGCCCGCGATGCCGCCAGCGGGGCGCCTGCGCGGCCACGCACTCCTCGTCGGGCGCCGGGGTGACGCCGTCGTCGGGGTCGTCGTCGTGCACGCACAGGTCCTCGACCGCGATCGTCGTGTCCGACAGGCGCAGCGGCGTCGTCGTGTCCAGCACGACGAGCGGGAGCTCGTCGAGCTCGCGCGCGGTCTGCTGCGCGAACCCGACCCCCGCCCAGCCCGCGGTGATCGAGACCACCCACAGCACGCCGGCCACCACGAGCACCCACAGCCCGGCGACCACCCCGGCGGGCCGCTCCCGCACGTAGCGCAACGCGCCCGCGGTCGCCGCCGCGCCCACCGCGATCACCGCCGCCGCGACCAGCGGCAGCCACACCCACGACCCCCACCACGCGTACGCCAGCAGGAGCAGGACCCCCACGCCGAGCACGCCGGACCCCGCGAGCACGGCCGCCCGCGCGCGGTCCGCGAGCCGCTGCGCACCCTCCGGCGTCGCGCGTAGGTGCCGCGCCCGCACCTCGAGCCGCGAGTGCACCGTGGCGACGGTGACGAACAGCGTCGTCAGCACGACGAGCGGCACCGCCAGCGACTTCGGCGAGCGCATGACGAACTCGCGCGGCGACAGGCCGATCGTGTCCACGTCGAGCCCGAAGTACCAGAGCTCGGACCGTGTGAACGCGTACCCGTAGTAGAAGAGGAACGCCGAGACGAACGTCGCGGGCGCGACGAACTGCGTCACGACCGTGAACCACGGGGGCAGCCCGCGCCGCGGCTCGTCGGTCATCGCTGCGCGGGGCTCATGGCTGGCCCTCGTCCACGGTGGGCTCGGTGGTCGGCGTCTGCAGCTGCTCGCGCTGGCTCTCGTCGACGAGCGGGAGCGGGGTGCCGGGCGACGCGAGCATGGTCTCGGCGGCGTGCGTGCAGTCGTCGTCGCTCACCTCGGCGGCGCAGCGCAGCGACCCGTGCGCCGCGATCGTCGCGTCCAGGTCGAGGTGCTCGGGGTCTCGCGGCACGGCGGAGATGCGGCACCCCTGCGGTGGCAGGTCGACGTCGACGCACACCGCGCCGGTCGCCTGGTCGCCGCACGCGTCCTGGTCCCAGATCCAGTCGCCGGCGATCACGAGCTCGTCGACGTGGAACGTGATCCCGTCCGCGAGGTCGAGGCCCACCAGCCCGCCGTTCCAGAACAGCGACCCGCACGAGGCCGTGCCGTCGAAGGTCGCGAAGCCGTCCACGGGCGGCGCGGTGGTGACCACGGGCTGTCGGCCCGGCGGCTCCTGCGGCTGCTCGCCGCCGCGCGTGCTCGTCGTCGCAGGCTCGCCGGTCGTAGTGCTCCGGGTGGACGCCTGGTCGTCGGGTGCGCTCGTCGGCTCGTCGGGCGGCCCCGCGCACGCCGCCACGACGACGAGGCCCGCGAGCAGGGCCCACACGCGCCTGGCCCGTCCCCGGGGCGTGGTCGAGCGCTGCCGGACCGTGGCCGGCGGTGCCGGGTTCGGTCGCATCGCCCCTCCCGTGCGTCGGTGGGCTCGTCGTCTGCTCGGAAGGTGGCCCGGGGTCGCCCGCGTGATACTGGACACGTCCGCCACGGGGTGCTGGCACCCCGGTGTCCACAGGGCGGTAGTCCCGCACGGGCGTGGGGCGGTCGTGGTTAGCCTGATCGCGTCCTTCACCCGGTACGCGGAGCAGAGCGGAGCCGAATCATGCAGGTGCAGCTGGAGCGCGCCCGCGAGCAAGTGCTCGCGCGCAACGCCGGTGAGCGCGAGTTCCACCAGGCGGTCAACGAGGTGTTCGAGAGCCTCGGGCCCGTCCTCGTCCGCAACCCCGACTACGCCGACGCCGCCGTCCTGGAGCGGCTGTGCGAGCCCGAGCGGCAGATCATCTTCCGCGTGCCGTGGGTCGACGACGCCGGGGACGTGCAGATCAACCGCGGGTTCCGCGTCGAGTTCAACTCCGCGCTCGGCCCGTACAAGGGCGGCCTGCGCTTTCACCCGTCGGTCTACCTGGGCATCGTGAAGTTCCTGGGCTTCGAGCAGGTCTTCAAGAACGCGCTCACGGGCATGCCGATCGGCGGCGGCAAGGGCGGGTCGGACTTCGACCCGCGCGGCAAGTCCGACGGCGAGGTCATGCGCTTCTGCCAGTCGTTCATGACCGAGCTGTACCGCCACATCGGCGAGTACACCGACGTCCCCGCGGGCGACATCGGCGTGGGCGGTCGTGAGATCGGCTACCTGTTCGGCCAGTACAAGCGCATCACCAACCGCTACGAGTCGGGCGTGCTCACGGGCAAGGGCCTGACCTGGGGCGGCTCGCTGGTCCGCAAGGAGGCGACCGGCTACGGCACCGTCATCTTCGCCGAGCGCATGCTCGGCACGATCGGCGAGTCGTTCGACGGCCGCCGGGTCGTCGTCTCCGGCGCGGGCAACGTCGCGCTCTACGCGATCGAGAAGGCCCAGCAGCTCGGCGCGAAGGTCGTCGCGTGCTCGGACTCGTCGGGCTACGTGCTCGACGAGAAGGGCATCGACCTCGACCTGCTGCGCCAGGTGCGCGAGGTCGAGCGCGGGCGCGTCTCGGACTACGCCGAGCGCCGCGGAGCCGTGTACGTCGCGGGTCGTCGCGTGTGGGAGGTCGGGGCGCACGTCGCGCTGCCGTGCGCCACGCAGAACGAGCTGGACGACGACGACGCGCGCACCCTCGTCGCGTCGGGCGTGAAGGTCGTCGCCGAGGGCGCCAACATGCCGACGACGCCCAAGGCGATGACGCTGCTGCAGGAGGCGGGCGTGATGTTCGCGCCCGGCAAGGCGGCCAACGCCGGTGGTGTGGCGACGTCCGCGCTCGAGATGCAGCAGAACGCGAGCCGTGACTCGTGGTCGTTCGAGCACACCGAGGAGCGCCTCGCCACGATCATGGGCGACATCCACGACCGCTGCCTGGCCACGGCCGACGAGTACGGCGTGCCCGGCTCGTACGTCGCGGGCGCCAACATCGCGGGCTTCGTCCGCGTGGCCGACGCGATGCTGGCCCTCGGCCTGGTCTGACCCCGGCTGGGCCGAGCCCGTCCGGGCGCGACCTGAGCTGAGCAGCCACGACGGCGGCGAGGAGCACATCCTCGCCGCCTTCGTCGTGTCTGCGCCCGGACACCGCCGTCCCCGCGGCAGGATCAGGCGCCATGAGATCCGTGCGCCGCGCAGCGGCCCTCGTCGCGCTCGCCGTGCTGCTCGCCGCGTGCAGCGCGACCGACGGCAAGACGACCCCGCCGCCCTCGTCGTCGGACGACCCGGCTCCGCCCGCGACCGAGGCCGCCGAGACACCTGAGGCGACCACGACCTCGTCGGCCGCGGACCCGGCGCCCGACGCGGCCGGGCCGGGCACGCTCTACCTCGCGCCGGGCTCGCAGGCCGCCGCGGCATGGCAGGCGGCGACGGGCGAGGAGAAGGCGCTGCTCGCGCGGATCGCGCAGCAGCCGCAGGCGACGTGGATCGGCGACTGGGTCGACGCCGCCACCGCGCGCGACCAGGTCGCGGCGCTCACCGCGGGCGCGCTCGAGGCCGACCAGGTCGCGGTGCTCGTCCTGTACGCGATCCCGGGACGGGACTGCGGCCTGCACTCGGCGGGCGGCGTCGAGACGAGCGAGTACGCAGCGTGGGTCGAGACCGTGGCGAGCGGGATCCAGGGGTCGCCGATCGTCGTGCTCGAGCCGGACGCGCTCGCGCAGCTCGGGGACTGCGACGGTCAGGGCGACCGCGCGGGCTTCCTGGCGCACGCGGCACGCGTGCTCGACGAGGCCGGCGCCCGCGTCTACCTCGACGCGGGCAACTCGGGCTGGCACCCGGCCGCTGAGACGGCGCGGCGGATCGAGCTCGTCGGCACGCAGCACCTCGCGGGCTTCGCACTCAACACGTCGAACTACTGGGCCACCGCCGACTCGCGCGCGTACGGCGAGCAGGTCTCTGCGGCGCTCGGCGGGCTGCGGTTCGTCGTCGACACGTCCCGCAACGGCAACGGGAGCAACGGCGAGTGGTGCAACCCGCGCGGCCGTGCGCTGGGCGAGGCGCCGCGCCTCGTCGACGACGGCACCGCGCTCGACGCGCTGCTGTGGGTCAAGTCGCCGGGCGAGTCCGACGGAGCGTGCAACGGCGGACCCGCGGCGGGCGCGTGGTGGCAGGAGATCGCCCTCGAGCTGGCCCGCAACGCAACCGGGTGACGCCGGGAGCAACCTCGCCCCCGTGCGGTCGCGGCGCTGCTAGCGTGCCGTCGCCGACGGGGTGCTCCCGCCGCGACGCCCAGGGGGGACGATGAGGTTCGGACGTGTGCTCGCGGCGACGGCAGCGGCGGTGGTCGCCGCAGCAGGACTCCTCCCGCCGGCGTCCGCGGGCGAGCCCGCGGCGGCGTCGGTGCACGTCGTGCTCACCGGCAAGGCGCTGTACCCCGACGGCAAGCCCGTCGCCAGGGTGAGCGTCCTCAACCTTCCGTCCTCGACGTACGTGAGCCTGCTCGAGAGAGGGTCGATCGCGAGCACCGTGCCGGACGCGAGCGGCCGGTACCGGTTCGAGCTCGACGTCGAGAAGGGCACGCGGCTCGTCGTCCGGGCGCGCACGACGTCCCACGACGCCGGGAAGTACCACGACGTGTACGTCGGCTCGGGCACGGCCGCCAAGGCGACCTACCTACTCGTCGACCCGGTCGTCGCGGCCGAGGGTGAGCGCGCGCTCGCGACCGCGCGCCTCCAGCGCACCGGCACGGTCACGCTGACCACGTCCGTCCCGGTGCAGTGCGGCATCCTGCAGCGCGTCAACGGCGAGGAGCTGTCGAAGCAGTGCGTGCAGACGCCGCGCAGGACGTTCACGTTCCGCGGGCTCGCCTCGGGCCGCTACTCGCTCACGGCGCGCTGGGACAGCCGGGTCATGTCCACGCAGCGGCTCACCGTGAAGGTGCGGTCCGGCGAGACGACGAAGGCGAACCTGGAGATGGAGCCGTCGCGCTCGATCACGGGCGTCGTCCGCAACGGTTCCGGCAACCCGCTCAGAGGCGTCGCGGTCTGGGGCTACGACACCACCGGTAGCGGCTCGCTGCTGCGCGGCGTCACCGACGCGAACGGCCGCTATCGGTTCCGCGGGCTCACGTCCGGCACGTACGTCGTCGACTACTCCGGCGCCTCCGGCACATCGGACGCGGTGCGCAAGTACGCGACCGTGACCACCACCGTGAAGGCCGGCGGCGCGGGCACCACCGTCAAGCTGAACCGGACGATGGCGCTCGGTGGCTCGGTCCGCGCGACGATCACGCCCTCGAGCAGCGAGACCAACGTCTACCTGCGGGTTTTCGACGCCACGGGTGCGTACGTCGCCGAGTCCTCGGGCTGGGCCGAGTCCGGTGCCGCCCCGACCGTCGTCGTGCGGGGACTCAAGCCCGGGTCGTACTCGGCGGTCGTGCAGAACGACTCGGGCACGTGGCTGCGCCGCTCCTTCGTGGTCGCGGCCGGGAAGGTCAGCACGCTCGGTTCGCTCAAGCCCACGCAGGCCCCCGCCACGCTCACGGGCAAGGTCGCGGGGTCCGGGAAGCGGGACATCTCCCTCGAGTACGCCAAGGGCGTGGGCTGGGCGGGCGGCGCCCAGGTCGGGTGGGGAGCGAGCACGTACACGATCTCCGGACTGGTCCCGGGGACGTACGTCGCTCAGGTCCGGGCGTCCACCGGCTCCGGTGACTACGAGGGCAAGCGCGTCACCGTCACCGTCGGCACGGGGACGACGACGGTCGACCTCGCCAAGGCGACGACCGTCGTGCGCACCCGCTCCGAGGTGACCACGAGGTTCTCTTTCCGGGGCACGCCCATCCAGGGGGTCGCGGTGGGCCGCCGCGGTGACGAGTTCTGGCACTGCGGCTTCAGCTCGTCGACCGGCCGCGGCTGCACCCTCTGGCCGGGGCAGGGTTGGTCGAAGAGCGTGGTCCACACGCAGTACTTCTTCGAGTGGAGCACGCCGTACTACTTCCCGGTGAAGTCCCCGACGACGATCCGGTCGGCGTCCGACCTGCGCAGCGTCACGCTCGGCGAGGTCGCCGGCGGGCTCTGACGAGGAGGGCGCGACGAGGGCCGTGACCTAGGACTGCGATGGCCGACGAGGCCTCCTCGGCCGAATGGGTGAAGTCGGGCCCAGTCCCGGATGGAGCTGCGGGCGTGGTCGATACGTTCCTCTCGCCTCTCCCCTCACGGAAACGGAGTCCCGGTGCGACGCCGATCTCGTCTCGCTCTCGCTCTCACCACGGCGCTCGTCGCCGCAGGCCTGGCCGTCCCGGCCGCCGCGGCCACGACCGTCACCACGTCCTTCACCGGTACCGCGGTGCTGCAGGGGACTGGCGCGCACGCGAGTCGGGTGGAGGTGCTCGTCGCGTCGTCGACCGCGCACCTGGCGCCCGACACCATGGTCGTGAGCAGCGAGTGGGTGAACTCGGACGGGACGTTCTCCGTCGACGCCGAGACGGCGCCGGGCGCCAAGGTCTACCTGCGCGTGCACTCGGGGACGTCTGAGCACGTGGACGAGCTCGTCGTGGGCGCCGACGGGGCCACCGCCCTGAGCTACCTGCAGCTCGCGCCGATCGTGGCTGACGGCGGCACGGTGACCCTGCCGACGACGCGCGTGCCCGGGTACGCGACGGTGCGCTACACCGCGTCGCGAGCGGTCGCGTGCGCCCGGCTGCTGCGTCTCGACGGCTCGCTCGTCTCCGAGGAGTGCAGCTCGTACGGCACCACCTCCACGACGTTCACGTTCACACAGGTCGTGCCCGGCAGGTACAAGGTGCAGCCCCGCTGGTGGACCGGGGCCACGAACGCCGCGGGCTCCGCCGTCTCCCTGACGGCCGCACCCGGCACGACGACGCGCGTGAGCTCGACGGTCTCCACCCCCGCGGTCCTCGCCGGGACGGTGACCAACGCGTCCGGCAAGGCCGTTCCCGGGGTCGCGGTCTACGCGGTCAGGGGTGACTCGGTGACGAGCACGATGACGAGCACGAAGGGACGGTACGAGTTCCGCGGACTGAAGGCGGGGACGTACGAGGTCGAGTACAGCGGCGCGTCCGGCTCGTCCACGACGGCCGCCAAGTACCGCACGACGAGCACCACGGCCAAGGTCTCCTCGGGGACGACGCGTACGGTCAACCGCACGCTCGCGGTCGGGGCGTCGATCAAGGCGACGGTCGCTCACGCGGGCACGGGGCTCATCAGCGTGACGGCGGTGGACGCGAGCGGGAAGACCGTGGGCCAGACCTCGTCGTACCGAACCGGTGCCGGCGAGGAGAAGGTGACGCTGCAGGGCCTGCCGAAGGGCACGTACACGCTCGCGGTCGTCGACGAGGGCCGGCACCGGTACGTCACGAAGACCGTCAAGGCGAAGACGGGTGCGTGGGTCTCGGCCGGGACCCTCAAGCCGGCCAAGCGGACCGTGACGCTGACCGGGACCGTCGCGGGGGCGACGTCGGGATCAGTCATGGCGCTGGGCCCCGGCTCGCGTATCCAGGTGGATGACTCGGACATCTCGACCACGGGGCGCTACGAGCTCACGAACCTCGTGCCCGGGACGTACGACGTCGATGTCGTCGTGTTCGGGTCCAGGGGCATGTACGGCTACCGCACGCCGCGCACGGTCACGGTGCCCGCCACGAAGACCCTCGCCCTTCCCC